>JAGADT010000159.1 GCA_017613475.1 Desulfovibrionaceae bacterium
CATGAGCGAGGCCACGGCCACCGCCGCCTCACGCCCCCGTTCAGCAAAGCTTTCCAGCGTTTCAGACGTTACCAGGGGCATGTCGCCGTTAACAACCAGTACGCGGCGCAGACCAGCCGCCTTTAATGCCGGCATGGCCATCATCAGGGCATGCCCGGTGCCAAGCTGCTCGCGCTGCTCAACAAAATTCAGCCGCCCTTCAAACGCGGCGCGTACAGCCTCCGCTCCGCAGCCGACCACCGCCCATATCCGTTCGCCCACAAGCGGGCGAAGCGCCCTTTCCACATAGGCCAGCATGGGTTCGCCAAGCAAAGGCTGAAGGACCTTTGGCGTTGCCGAACGCATCCTGGTTCCCTTGCCGGCGGCAAGGATCAGCGCTCCATATTCTTCTTGAGCCATAAACGTACCCCCTGTCGCAAATATCGAAATGATGCGCACTATCGTATCAAAAGCGCTCCCTAAAAAAAAGCCATGCCGTGAACAGCCACGCGGATCTCCTCCGCGGCTTGACCAAATGCGGGATAGAGGCTAGCGTCGCCCAAATCCGCGCAGGCTCCTGCCAGGGGATTGCGCTTTCAGGAAGACAACACAGGAACATTCCGCGCGGGACGAACAGACCCGCCTGCTTTCTCTTCAGCGGCCAGGCCGCTTCATAAGGACGCGCCAATGACTTGGGATTGGGATAAACTGCAGGAAAAACGCCAGAGGCAGCAGCAACATCCGGAACCTCGCCGCGACCCCGGCGACGCCTTTGAACCCCCGGAGGGGCAGGAAAAACCGCTGCCTGTTTTTCCTCCGAAATTCAGCACGCGCGGGACCATGTGGCTGCTGATTGCCCTCATTGCCGCCTGGCTGCTCTCCGGCATCTACATCGTCAACCCCGATGAACAGGGTGTTGTGCTGCGCTTTGGCAAATATAACCGCACGCTTGGCGCAGGCCCCCACTACGCGCTCCCCTTCCCTTTTGAATCGGTAGACCGCCCCAAAGTCACGCAGGTGCAGCGCGTGGAGGTTGGCTTCCGCTCCGCCAACCAGAACAGGCGCTTCCAGCAGGGGCAGTACCTCGCGCTGCCGGAAGAGTCCTCCACGCTCACCGGCGACGAAAACATCGTCAACGTCCAGTTCAGCGTCCAATACCAGATCAAGGACGCCGTGCAGTTCCTCTACAATGTCACCAACCAGGCCGCCGTAGTGAAAAACGCCGCTGAGGCTGCCATGCGCGAAGTCATCGGCAACAGCCTCATCGATTCCGTCCTTACCGACGGCAAGCTCAAAATCCAGCAGGACGCCACGGATCTTTTGCAGAACATCCTGGACCGCTACAAGGTCGGCGTCCGCGTGCTTGCCGTGCAGCTCCAGGACGTGCACCCGCCCAAGGAAGTCATTGACGCCTTTAAGGATGTGGCCAGCGCCCGCGAAGACAAGAGCCGCATCATCAACGAGGCGGAGGCCTACCGCAACGAACTTCTGCCCAAGGCCCGCGGCAAGGCTGTGGAAATAGAAAACGGCGCCAAGGCCTACCGCGAGACCCGCATCCGCAACGCGGAAGGCGAGGCAAAGCGCTTCACCGCCCTGCTTGAGGCCTATTCCGAGGCCAAGGATGTAACCCGCAGGCGCCTTTACCTGGAAGTGATGGAAAGCATCCTGGGCAGCCCCGGCATAAAGAAAGTCATCCTGCCTAACGAAGGCGGCGGAAAGCTCCTGCCGCTTCTGCCCATGTTCCAGCAGCCCGGACCCCAGACCCCGCCGGCCCAGCCCCGTTCCGCCTCGTAAGGAGCCTCAGATGAACCGTCCCCCCGCCCTGGCCCTCATCCTTCTTCTTTTCATTGGCTCGCAGTCCATTTTTACCGTGCACCAGACGCAGAAGGCCCTTGTCATCCAGCTTGGCGACCCGGTGGACGAAGTCTTTGGACCCGGCCTCCACCTTAAGCTGCCATTCATCCAGACTGTCGAAACCTTTGACGCGAGAATCCTTGACTACGACGCCCGCCCGGCTGAAGCGCTCACCAGCGACAAAAAAGCCATTGTGCTGGATAACTACGCCCGCTGGCGGATTATCAGCCCGCTCCAGTTCTACAGGAGCGTGCGCACCATCCCCCGCGCCCAGGCCCGGCTGGATGACGTGGTCTATTCCCAGCTGCGCGCCCAGGTTGGCCGGCACACGCTGACAGAGGTTGTTTCCAGCAAACGAAGCAGCATTATGGAAGACGTGACCCGCCGTACCTCGGAAATCATGCATGAATACGGCATCGACGTGGTTGATGTCCGCATCAAGCGGACGGACCTGCCCGCCGAAAACCAGCGCGCCATTTTCGGGCGGATGCGGGCCGAACGCGAACGCCAGGCCAAGCAGTACCGCTCTGAAGGCACGGAAGAAGCCCTGAAGCTCCGCTCTCAGGCGGACCGCGAGCAGGCCGTCATCCTGGCGGAAGCCAACAGGAAGGCCTCCATCCTCCGCGGCGAAGGCGATGCCAGCGCCGCGCGCATTTTTGCCGAAGCCTTCCAGCGCTCCCCCGAATTTTACGCCTTCCAGCGCGGGCTGGAAGCGCTGAAAAAAGGGCTCCAGAAAGACACGTACCTTCTGCTTACGCCGGACTTCCCCTTCCTTGCGCCTTTTGCCAAAAAGGAAGGTGCGCCGCAGCGCTGAACGCAGGCATTCAGGAAATACGCCGGGCTGAGGCCCCAAAGCCCGCCGGCGCGCCAAATGTTATGCAAGGGGGATTCCCCCTCCCGTTACCGCCATGGCCAAAACGCTTTCCGAACCCGCACAGCCAACCGTAGAGGACGCCCGCAGCGCCTTTGCCGAAGCCCTGGCCCCTGCCCTCGGGCCTGCCCGCGGCATGATGCTGCGCATGCGTGAATCCCCGCCGCAGGTCCTCATCCTTGAAGGCGGCACGGATGCCCAGCGTTTTTCCCTCGCGCTCTGGCACGCCGCGCTGCTCAACTGCCCTTCTGCGGCAGAAAAAGAGGGGCCCTGCCTCTCCTGCCCTGCCTGCCTGCAGATTGGCGCCCTGTTCTTCCAGGACCTCACGCTGCTGGACGGCAGGGAAGGAACCATCAGCATTGATGCCGTGCGGACCGCGCGCCAGCTTGTTGCGGAAGAGCCGCGGGGCGGAGGCCAGCGCGTCATCCTCATTGCCGACGCGCAGGCCCTTTCCATCGCCGCGGCCAATGCGCTCCTGAAAGTCATGGAGGAGCCGCACCCCAAAACCTGCTTCCTGCTGCTTGCCCCGCAGCGGGAACGCCTGCTGCCGACGCTCGTTTCCAGGGGCTGGACGCTGACCCTGCCATGGACTGATCCCGATATTTCCAGCCCGGAAGACAGCGAAACCGCGAAATGGCTTTCCGCCCTCTGCGCCTTCCTCAGCGAAGGGCAGGGGCTGTTCAGCCTGACAGCGTCCAAGGGCAGCCTGGATGCGGGCCGCGCCCGCAGGATCCTCGCTGCCATGCAGAAGCACCTTGCCGCGTCCCGCATGGATGCCCCACCGCCGGGAACGCTTGCCGCTCTCTTTGCGGCGCTGGGAGACGCCGGCTTTGCCTATGCCTGCGACGTGCTCGCCCAGGGGCACAATTCCCTGGATGCCATGGTCTCGCCCGCGCTGGTCCTGGAGTGGGCGGCCGTGCGCCTCTTTGCCGCATGCAGGGCCTCTGCCCGCAAAAGGCGCTGAATCCCTTCCTCCCCATGCCTGGCTGCATCCCTGCCAAAAAAATCATGCCCGGCCAACGGTTCGTAAAAACCATAAGCCAGGCATGACCTGCTTCCATTCCTTTTTGCTGCAGGAACGTGACGGAACGCCGCTTAACGCAGCCCTCCCAGGCGCACCAGCTCCTGGCGCGTAAAGAGCGCGCGCAGGCTAAAGCCCGCTGCGGCAAGGGCCTCGCGGCCGCCTTCCTCCCTGTCCAGAACAGAGGCGACCGCCGCAATTTCAAGGCCGGCATCCCTGACCCGCTCGCAGGCCTTGAGCAGGGAGCCGCCCGTGGTCACCACGTCTTCCAGCATGGCCACCTTGTCTCCCGGCTTAAAATTGGCCAGCCCTTCCACAAACTGCCCCGTGCCGTGGCCCTTGGCTTCCTTGCGGACGATCAGCCCCGCTAAAGGCCGCCCCATCTCGTGGGAGATCACGGTTACCGAAGAAATCAGGGGGTCCGCGCCAAGCGTCATGCCGCCCACGCCCACAATGGGCAGGTCAGCCAGCAGGCGGTTGAAGAGCGTGCCGATAAGCCATGAGCCTTCCGGATGCAGGGCCGTAACGCGGCAGTCAAAATAGTAGTCGCTCCTGCGGCCGGAAGCCAGCACGAAATCGCCTTCCCTGTAGGAACGCTCCACAAGAATCCGCGCGAGGCGGGCCTTCAGATCATCCATTCCAAACCTCCCCAAAGTTAAAAGCCTTTCCGGGCCACGGCAAGCACGGCCACGCCTATCACCAGCAGCACAAACCCGACGGCCCGCAGCTGCCCGGCTGGGCTCTGCACCAGTTCCGCAAGGGCCTGGCGCATCCTTTCCGGAAAAAGGATGAACGGCAGGGCTTCCAAAATAAACGCCATGGCAATCACGCTGCACAGCAGGGACCAATCCACATTCACCATACTCCCCTCCCACGTTAGGCGGCCTGATTCCGCGCGGGGCCAGGCCGCGGCAGGACAGGACGCCCCGCCAGAATACCGGAAGCAAAATTTCCATTGATGCGCAGGATTGTCAAACCCTTTTCAGCGCCTGCCGCCCGCAACGGGATAAACGGCAATGCCTTTTCCCCTGCGTTTCCAGGGCGGCCGGCCCCGCGCGCCGCAAACTTCTTGCCCTAGGGGCGGATTGCATGTAAAAAAAAACGGCTTGCCATCAGGTTTGCCCCTTCTCACCTTTTTACACCACACGCCCATGCTGCAATTTGCCACCATATTGGCCAAGGAGCGCCCAGCCATCAACAGGGCCGTTGATTCACTCACCAACTCCCTGCCAGAGCACGTCCGCCCGGCAGCTGCCTATGCCCTGGGCTCCGGAGGCAAACGCCTCCGCCCCCTGCTTGTTGTGCTCATGGCCCGCGCCATGGGCTGCCAGGATGACGGCGTTTATGCGCTTGGCGCCACGGCTGAGCTGTTCCACGTGGCGACGCTCCTCCATGACGATATCCTGGACAACGCCGACCTGCGCCGCGGCCGCGAGTCCACGCACCGCCGCTTTGGCGTGCCCTGCACCCTGCTCACCGCAGACGCCATGTTCTCCAGGGCATTCCAGGCCCTGGCTGAAACAGGCGACCCGCGCTGCGTTTCCTGCCTGTGCCGGGCCGTTATCGGCACCGTTGACGGCGAAATCATGGAAATCGACAATCAGGGGCGCACCAACGGGCTGGAAGACTACTACAAGATTATTGAAGGCAAAACCGCGTACCTGCTGCGGGCCTCCTGCGAACTTGGCGCCATTAAGGCCAACGCGGATGAAGCGCGCATCCAGGCCGCCTGCGACTACGGCTACAACCTCGGCATGGCCTTCCAGATCGTGGACGACGCCCTTGACTTCGCCCCCTCTGAGAAAACAGGCAAGCCTGAAGGCGGGGACATCCTGGAAGGCAAGTTCACGCCGCCTATCTGCTATTACATGGAATCGCTCGATCCCGAGTCCCGCAATGCGTTCAGGAGCAAATTTGCAGCGCTGAGCTTTAGCGAAGAAGAACGGGCCGCCATTGTTGAAGCCGTCAGGGCCAATGGCTTCCAGGAACGCACCCTGCGCCTTGCCGACACGTTTTTAGACAAAGCCTCAAACGCGCTGGACCGCATCGCCCCTGAAAGCTCCCAGGGCGTCCGCGCTGTAAGCGTCCTGCGCGAGGCTGTTTCCTTTGTCCGCAACAGGGCGTCATAACATTCTGCCAGGAAAGGCGGGCCTCCCCGTTATCCATACAGGAGAAACAAACATGCTTCATCGACTGGAAGTTGGCGTTTTCGACCATATCGATGACACTCAGGGCCGCAAAACGGCTGTGCGGATCCACGAATCCCTGGGGCTTAAGGCCTCCGGCGTGCGCCAGGTCAAGGTCTTCACGCTGAGCGGCTTTACAGACTCCCAGGTGCAAACGCTCCTCCAGCGCTGCGCCCTCCACGATCCGGTGCTGCAGCAGGC
Organism: Desulfovibrionaceae bacterium; assembly: GCA_017613475.1. Taxonomy (GTDB): domain Bacteria; phylum Desulfobacterota; class Desulfovibrionia; order Desulfovibrionales; family Desulfovibrionaceae; genus Avidesulfovibrio. Next base: position 6,113 of record JAGADT010000159.1, read on the forward strand.
ATCCCTCTCCCCGATTCCCTGCACGGCTGACTGGATTATTGAAGTCGGCTTCCGCCCGGGCGTTACCGATAACGAAGGCCGGACCGCCCGCGACACCGCCGCGCTTGTCCTTGGCATCAAGGACCACGCCGAAAGGGAAAAGCTGGCCGTCTACACCTCCGTCCAGTACCGCATCACAGGCCCCGGCCTGACCCTGGATGATATCAAGCGCATTGCCGGCGGGCTCCTCGCCAACGAGCTCATCCAGCGTTATGAAATCCGTTCCGGCAGGGAGCTTGCCTCCCATCCCTTCGAGGCCAAGGCAGCAAAGGTCACGGGCGAAGCCAATGACGACATCCGCGTCATCCCCCTCTCCGCCATGGACGACGATGCGCTGATGCAGCTCAGCCGCGAGCATACGCTTGCCCTGAACCTCACGGAAATGCGCGTCATCCGCAGCCATTTCACCGATCCCGCGGTCAGGGCCGAACGGGAAAAGCTGAACCTGCCGGCTGACCCGCTGGACGCCGAGCTGGAAATGCTCGCCCAGACCTGGTCCGAGCACTGCAAGCACAAAATTTTCGCGGCGACGGTGCATTATGAAGACAAGGATGCGGGGCTGAAGGAAGAGGTCAACAGCCTCTACAAGACCTGCATCATGGAGCCGACCAAAAAAATCCGGGCAAGCCGCGGCAAGGACGACTTCTGCCGCTCCGTCTTTACCGACAATGCCGGCGTCATTGCCTTCTCCGATGGCTATGACGCGTGCATCAAGGTCGAGACCCACAACAGCCCCTCCGCGCTTGACCCGTACGGCGGCGCCCTCACCGGCATTGTCGGCGTCAACCGCGACCCATTGGGCACGGGCATGGGCGCAGAGCTCATCTGCAATACCGATGTGTTCTGCTTTGCCTCCCCCTTCCATGATGACAAGCTGCCCCCCCGCCTCCTGCATCCCCGCAGGGTGCTTGAAGGCGTGCGCGAGGGCGTGGAGCATGGCGGCAACAAATCCGGCGTGCCCACGGTCAACGGCTCGCTGGTGTTTGACGAACGCTATCTTGGCAAGCCCCTGGTCTACTGCGGCACGGTGGGCCTCCTTCCGCGCGAAGTCCCGGGGATTGGCGGCAAGGGCGCGCCGCGCCCCGGCTACGCCAAAAAAGCCCGCCCGGGCGACGCCATTGTGATGATCGGCGGGCGCATCGGCGCGGACGGCATCCACGGCGCCACGTTCTCTTCCGAAGAGCTGCATGAAGGCTCCCCCGCCACCGCCGTCCAGATCGGCGACCCCATCACCCAGCGCAAGGTTGTTGACTTTGTCATCCGGGCCAGGGACCTCGGGCTCTACAGCTCCATTACGGACAACGGCGCCGGCGGGCTCGCCTCCTCCGTGGGTGAAATGGCGGAAGACACCAACGGCTGCGAAATGGACCTTTCCCTCGCCCCCCTCAAATACGATGGGCTCCGCCCCTGGGAAATCCTCCTTTCCGAGGCGCAGGAGCGCATGACCCTTGCCGTTCCCCAGGAGCAGCTTGAGGACTTCCTCTCCCTCGCCAGCCACATGGATGTGGAGGCGACCGTGCTTGGCCGCTACACCGATTCCGGATTCTTCCATGTGACCTGCCGCGGGAAAATCGTGACCCACCTCGACATGGACTTCCTCCACAAGGGGCTCCCGCGCATGGAGCTCAAGGCCGTGTGGCAGGCGCCGCAGCGCGCCGACTCCCGCGTTGACATCCCCGCGGAAGAACAGGGGGCGCTGCTTAAGAAAATGCTTGGCCGCCTGAATATCTGCAGCAAGGAATACATTGTCCGCCAGTACGACCATGAGGTGCAGGGCGGCAGCGCCGTCAAGCCCATGACCGGCGTCAGGGCGGACGCCCCCTCCGATGCGGGCGTGCTGCGCCCCGTGCTGACCTGCGAGGCCGGCCTCGTGCTGAGCCACGGCATCTGCCCCAAGTTCAGCGACTACGACACCTACTGGATGACGGCCAACGCCATTGACGAAGGCATCCGCAACGCCGTGGCCTCGGGCGCCAACCCCGACCACATGGCCGGCGTGGACAACTTCTGCTGGTGCGACCCCGTGGAATCCGAAAAGACCCCGGACGGCGCCTACAAGATGGCGCAGCTCGTGCGGGCCTGCAAAGCCCTCTCCGATTTCTGCCAGGCCTACGGCGTGCCCTGCATTTCCGGCAAGGATTCCATGAAGAACGACTACTCCGGCGGCGGCAAGAAAATCTCCATCCCGCCCACGCTGCTCTTCTCCGTCATGGGCGTCATCGAAGATGTGCGCCACGCCGTCACGAGCGACTTCAAGACCCCCGGCGACCGCATCTACATCCTGGGAACCACGCGCCGGGAACTGGGCGGGTCAGAACTCGCCAGCCAGCTCGGCGTATCCTGCGCGCGCGTGCCGCAGGTCGATGCCAAAGCTGCCTCAGCCTCCTACAGGCTCCTGCACAAAGCCATGACGCAGGACCTTGTGAGCGCCTGCCATGACCTCTCCGACGGCGGGCTCGCCGTGGCCCTGGCTGAAATGTGCATCGGCGGCCGCCTGGGCGCCGAAATCGACCTTGCGAAGCTCCCGGCTGCCGAAGGGGAAACGCTTTCCGATACCGAAAAGCTTTACTCCGAATCCGCCAGCCGCCTGCTCATCACCGTGCCGGAAAAGCACGCGGCTGCCTTTGAAGCGCTCTTTGAGGGCTGCCCCGCCCCCCTGGCCTGCCTTGGCGCTGTCACCAAAGAGCCGAAGCTCGCTATCGGCGGCGTATGCTCAGAAAATGTTGAAGACCTGGCAAAGGCCTTCAAGGCAACCCTGAACTGGTAAGACCCTGCCGTTTCCCCAGGCCCCTGCCTAAGGCAGGGGCTTTTTTTGCGCCCGGCGCCTAACGGGCTCGCTTGTCTTCCCCCTCATTTCGCAATACACTTTGCCGCACCGTCACAGGGAGAAACGCCATGCCCCTTGCCCAACCGCTGCCAGACAAACTGAGGCCGGCAGAATTTTCCGCCTTTGTGGGGCAGACCCATATTGCAGACAAAATCCGCCTGCTTATGGAAATGCCCCGCCTGCCAAGCCTTTTGCTCTTTGGCCCCCCTGGCTGCGGCAAATCCACGCTGGCCCTGCTGCTGGCCCACGCGCATTCCTCCAGGGTCCTGCGCCTGAGCGCGCCGGAAGCCGGGCTTCAGCAGATGCGGCGCCAGCTTGCCGGCGCGGAAATCCTTGTACTGGATGAGCTGCACCGTTTCTCCAAGGCGCAGCAGGACTTCTTCCTGCCCATCCTTGAATCCGGGGAGCTGACGCTGATTGCCACCACGACGGAAAACCCTTCCTTCAGCGTGACAAGGCAGCTTCTTTCCAGGCTCCAGGTCCTGCGCCTGCGCGCCCTCGGACGGGAAGACCTGCTGGAGCTGGGCCGGCGGGGCGCGGCGGCCCAAAACGCCGAAATCCCCCAGGACGTGCTGGAGTTCCTCGCCTGCGCGGCCCACGGCGACGCGCGCGCCATGCTCAACCTTGTGGAGCACGTGACTGCCCTGCCTGAGGACAAGCGCACGCTGGAGCAGGTTAAGCTTGTCCTGCCGGAAATCATCGTCAGGCACGACAAGGATGGCGACAGCCATTACGAATACGCCTCAGCCCTGATCAAATCCATCCGCGGCAGCGACCCTGACGCGGCGGTCTACTACCTGGCCTGCCTGCTGGAGGGAGGGGAAGACCCCCGCTTTATCTGCCGCCGGCTGATTTTATCGGCCTCAGAAGATGTCGGCCTGGCTGACCCAAAGGCGCTTCCACTGGCTGTGGCCTGCCAGCAGGCCGTGGAATTTGTCGGCATGCCGGAAGGCTATATCCCGCTTGCGGAAACCGCAGTCTACCTGGCCCTCGCCCCCAAGAGCAACGCCAGCTACATGGCCTACGGCATGGCCGCCCGTGAAATCAAGCTCAACGGAACGCGGCCGGTTCCGCTGCACCTGCGCAATGCCTCCACCCGCCTGCAAAAGGAATGGGGCTACGGCAAGGATTACAAATACCCCCACAATTTCCCCGGAGCCTGGGTAGAGCAGGACTACCTGCCCCCGGAACTCCTTGGGAAAGTGTTTTACAAAGACAGGGAAAACGGGGAGGAACCCCGCCTCAACGCCTGGATCAGGCGGATGCGCCAATCCAGGAAGGGCGGCCCCCGCTGAGGACCCTCTATCGCAAACCAAACGCGCGGCGCTTTCCCCTTGCACGGCTTTCCCCAACCGTGAACGCCGCAGGCGCTCCAAACAGTAAGGATACTGCCCGATATGATACCGCCTTTTTCGCTGTTCCATGGAAACTGCTACACCACCACGCCCCGGAAGGTCAGCTGGCCGTACAAGGTATGCCCGGAACTCCTCTTTTACCCCAGGCTCGTCGCCCTGCTCATCAGGGGCAGCCGCCTCTCCAAAAAGAACTCGTATACCGGCGTGTTGTGGGCTGCCCAGAGCGAACGCATCGTCCGTTACCTGGAAGCCTTAGGCTGCCGCTTCCGCGTGGAGGGGATGGAACACTTCCATAAGCTCAGCACCCCCTGCGTCTTTGCCGGAAACCACATGAGCACGCTTGAAACCATGTGCCTGCCGGCCATGATCCAGCCCGCCAAGAACACCACCTTCGTCATCAAGGAAAGCCTGCTGAAGTACCCCTTCTTCAGGGACCTCCTTTCGGCGCGCTGCCCCATTCCGCTCGCCCGCGTGAACCCCCGCGAGGATTTCAAAAAAATCATGAATGACGGCACGGAACTTTTGCAAAACGGCGTGTCCGTCATTATTTTCCCGCAAAGCGGAAGGCGGCAGGTCTTCACGCCCTCAGAATTCAACAGCGGCGCGGTCAAGCTCGCAAGGAACGCAGGCGTGCCGGTTGTTCCGCTCGCGCTTGACACCAGGGCCTGGGCAGAAGGAAAGCTGATCAGCGATTTCGGCCGTCTCCATGCCGAACGCGAAATCCATTTCCGCTTTGGCGAGCCCATTACCGTGCAGGGCAACGGCAAGGCCGAACAGGCAGCCCTTGTTGATTTCATCGCGGGCTCCCTGCGCGAATGGAATGTTCCTGTTGCCGATTAAGCCATGCGAAAGCCGGAGGCTCTCCAGCCACGCTGGATGCCCCGGCTTTTTTTGCGCAAAAAATTACCCTGCCCGCCAATAGGAGCTTGACGAACGCCGCAGGTCACGTATTTTTCACCCGTCATTCAACCTTTCTTTATCAGGGACCAGACCGCAATGGGTAAAAGCCTCATTATCGTGGAATCTCCGGCCAAGGTGAAAACCATCAAGAAATTCCTGGGACCAGGCTATATGGTCGAAGCCAGCGTGGGCCATATCAGGGACCTGCCAACCCGGGAAATCGGCGTGGATGAAGCCCACGACTTTGCGCCCAGGTACCAGATCATCAAAGGCAAGGAAAAAGTCGTCCAGTCGCTGAAAAGCGCGGCGGCCAAAGCCGACACCGTGTACCTTGCGCCGGACCCTGACCGCGAGGGAGAAGCCATTGCCTGGCATGTGGCCGAAGTCCTCAAGGACTGCCACAAGCCCCTGAAACGCATCCAGTTCAACGAAATCACCTCCAGCGCCGTGCACGATGCCCTGGCCCACCCGCGGGAGCTGAACCGCAACCTTTTTGACGCCCAGCAGGCCCGCCGGGTGCTGGACAGGCTTGTTGGCTATAAAATATCCCCCCTGCTCTGGAACAAGATCAAGCGCGGGATTTCCGCGGGGCGCGTGCAGTCCGTTGCCCTGCGCATGATTGTTGAGCGCGAGGAGGAGCGTGAGCGCTTTGTGCCGGAGGAATACTGGCTGTTCCGCGCGCTCATGGCCGGAGCCGTGCCGCCGCCTTTCAGGGCGGAGCTGTTCAAGGCAAACGGCAAGAAGCCCGACATTCCCAATGCCGAAGCCGCTGAAGCCCTTGAAAAAACCATCCGCGCCAATCCCCTTGCCGTGCAGAGCGTGGAAAAGAAGCAGCGCAAGCGCCAGCCAGCGCCCCCTTTCACAACCTCCACCCTCCAGCAGAGGGCCAACCAGCGCCTCAACTACCCCGCCAAGCGCACCATGAACATCGCGCAGCGGCTCTATGAAGGCGTGGACCTGGGCGAGCGCGGCACCACCGCCCTCATCACCTACATGCGCACCGACTCCGTCCGCATTGCCGCAGAGGCCAAAAAGGCTGCCGCCGCCTTCATCGAAAAGACCTGGGGCAAGGAGTTCCTTGCGCCGGGCGGCAAGGGGCGCGCCTTTAAGGGCAAGGAAAGCGCGCAGGACGCCCACGAAGCCATCCGCCCCGTCGATGTCACGGTCACGCCGGAGGAAGTCAAGCCTTTCCTCGCCCCGGACCAGTACCAGCTCTACCGGCTCATCTGGTCGCGCTTCATCGCCTCGCAGATGGCCGCTGCAGAATTTGACGACACCACCGTGCTGATTGAAAACGGGCCTGTGCTCTGGCGCGCCAAGGGCGAGCGGCTCCTCTTCCCCGGGTTCCTCGCGGCCATGCCCAGGGGAAAGGACGAAGAAGTTGAGGAGCTCCCGCCCCTGAAGGAAGGCGAGGCCATCCAGCTCAGGGAGCTTTCCAAGGAGCAGAAGTTTACGCAGCCCGCCCCGCGCTTCAGCGAAGCCTCCCTTGTGCGCGAGCTGGAAGAGCAGGGCATCGGGCGCCCTTCCACATACGCCTCCATCATCTCCACGCTCCAGGACCGCGAGTATGTGAAGCTGGAAGAAAAGCACTTTGTGCCCACGGACCTTGGCCGCGTCGTGTGCGAGCATCTCCGCAGCCATTTCAAGACGCTGATGGATACGGGCTTTACCGCGCGCATGGAGACCCTGCTGGATGATGTTGCGGAAGGCAAGCAGGACTGGGTGGCGCTGCTACACAGGTTCTGCGACGATTTCAATCCCACGCTGGAAACAGCCCAGCAGGCCATGCGGCAGATCAAGGGCGGCATGGACGCCCACCTGGCCTGCCCCACATGCGGCAAGCCCCTGATGATCAAGTTTGGCCGCAGCGGCGCCTTCCTGGCCTGTTCGGACTACCCCAAGTGCACCTTCACCTCTGATTTCTGCCGCGACGAGCAGGGGCATATCCAGATGCAGAGCCGCGCCAAGCCTGAAGCACAGAAAGTGGGGACCTGCCCGCGCTGCGGCAGCGACCTTGTGCTGAAAAAGGCCCGCACGGGAAGCCGCTTTATCGCCTGCTCCGGCTACCCCAAGTGCGACTACAGCGCGCCCTATTCCACCGGCGTCCCCTGCCCCAAATGCGGCAGCGGCGTCCTCATTGAAAAAAGCTCCAAGCGCGGCAAAATCTTCTACTCATGCAGCGCCTACCCGCAGTGCGACTACGCCCTCTGGGACTGGCCCGTTCCCGGCCCCTGCCCAAAATGCGGCTCTCCGCTCCTTGTGCGGAAATACTCAACGGCAAAGGGCCACTACCTGGCCTGCCCGGAAAAGACCTGCCGCTACACGCACGCCATTGAACATGAGGACCAGGACTAGGCTCCCGGCACCAAGCGCAAAAAAGCGGGGAAAGCCCCTTCGCTTCCCCCGCTGACCCAAAATAAAACTCCGCTGGCCTCAGCGCTTCCGGCTGACCCACCAGTCCCTGTCCGCGCCAAGGAACCACCAGTCCGTATGGTCTGTTGCGGCAATCACCTCCGCCAGTTCCCGGGCTTCCTGCGTTTTCAGCCGGGCCACGGCCATGTTCATCCAGCGTTCGGCATAGGCGTTGCCAAGGTCCCACTCGCGCTTGAGGTTCAGGATAAGGTCCAGCTGATCCGCATCCCTGGCAAGGCGGCTTTCCAGCGGCGCATCCGCCTGCCGGCCTGCCTCATGCGCATCCCAGAAGGCAAGGATGTCTTCCTCAAGCCCTGTTCCGGCTGCCGCGTCTTCCACTGCGCGCCGCTCTTCCGGGCGGCCATAGCGCTGGTTGACGTAGTTCAGGTCCCCGGTCCTGGCCTCGCCAAGATCGTGGAACAGGCAGATCAGCGCCGTTTTGGCCGCGTCCGCCCCGGCAAGCCTGGCCAGCGCGTAGCCGATGACCGCCGTGCGGAACGAATGCTCCGCAACATTCTCCCTGCCGCTCCCGAGGAACTGGTAGCCTGAGCGCGGCGTAAACCGCAGCATTCCCGCCTCGTGAAAAAAATCCGCCAGGCGCTGCAGCCTGCTTCTTTCCATTGTTTTTCTCCTGCCACGTCCGCCAATGCAACATCCCGCAAAGGAGAACATCATGCGCGTTTTCATTTCCCTGCCGATGACAGGGCGCCCGACAGAAAGCATCCGTGAAGAGCTGGCACGCATCCAGGCCGCCCTCGCCGCCCAGGGCCACACCACGAGCGACGGGCTGGAAACGGAGGATGCCGGGGCCCAGGTCAACTGGCCCCTATGGTGCCTGGGCAGCTCCCTCAGGCGGCTTGCGGGCTGCGATGCCGCCTACTTTGCCGAAGGCTGGCAGCGTTCAAAAGGCTGCGCCATGGAGCACGAGGCCTGCCGGCTCTACGAAATCCCCATTCTCCAGGACTAAATAATCCAGCCAGGCACGAAACGCCCTGCGGCGCACAGCCGCCCGCATCCCAAACCAGCATCCATGCAAACGCAAAACGCGCCGGGTACCCCCGGCGCGTTCTCTCTGGTTGAACCCTTGCCTAAAAAGGGAGCCGCCGCTGAGCAGACAGGCGGCCCCCCATTTTCACACGGGTTACGCGAGCGCCTGCAGAAGCAGAAGCGCCACGATATTGATGATCTTGATCATC
>JAGADT010000021.1 GCA_017613475.1 Desulfovibrionaceae bacterium
CGCTGGATGTTTTGCCATGCGCTTTGGATATCTCCCGCCTGGTACTGCGCCCAGGCCAGCGAATCCAGGATATAGGCCTGGTCGGGAGCAAGGCTGACCACCCGCTGCAGGAGGGACAGCGCCCGCAGGATGACCTCCCCCCGCTTTTCAGGAGCGAGGAGCGGCACCTCCTGGTCGGCAAGGAAAAAGCCAACGTAGTTCAGCGCCCGGTAGGTGTTTGGATTGAGCGAGATAATGCGCTCCATAATTTCCAGGGCCTTGCCGCGTTCTCCTGCCCTGTCTAAAATGGAGCCTTTAAGGAATAGAAATTCTTCGTCGTCAGGGTGCTTGTCCAGGTAGGCGTTGGCAATGTCCAGGGCCTTGCCTGTATCGCTGCGCAGGAGGTGGTAGTGGCTGAGTATGGAAGGGAACTGGCGGTCGTTCGGAAAGAGGGTGCACGCCTTTTCCAGCGTTTCACGGGTTTCCTCCCAGCGTTCGGCAGAGGAGAGGATGTGCACGCGCAGCATCATGGCCTTGGCCGCCTGTTCATTGCTTGGAGGCAGGGCATCCAGGCGGCGGAGCGCCATGTCAGGGTCATGCCGGAGCTCCGCGTCAAGAACCGCCAGGGGAATGAGCGCGTCTTCAGGGGGCGGGGGGCCTGGCAATGTGGCGAGCAGGGCGTCAGCTTCTTCAAAGTGCCGGTAGTCCAAAAAGAGGGATGCTGCTGCAATGGTGAAGGCGCTGTCTTTGGGAGCATCCATGGCCATGCTTTTGGCAGCGGCAGCCCGCCCCTGCTGCAGTTCAATGTTCATGAGGCGGAGCCTCAGCGCGGCATTGTCAGGAGACTGCTGGAGGAAGCGCTTGCCGGCGTCATGGGCGCCTGCGATGTCGCCTGCTGCCGAAAGCGCTTCAATGAGCCCTGCCTGGATGTCGGCGTTGTGCGGAGCTGACTGCGCTGCCGCGCGCATTTGCCTGACGGCTTCATGGTGGCGCTTGAGCTTGGTCAGGACCTGGGCGTGGTTGAGGCGCATTTCAGGCGTTTTCAGTTCTTCAGGCAGCTTTGCAAAAGCGTTGTCCGCATCCTGCCAGCGCTGCATTTTAAGCAGGAGGATAGCCATCTCCTGCCTGGCCTGCCCCGCGGCGGGGTGGAGCCTGATAAAATCATTGAGCAGGGCAAGCGCGGCGTCCGCCTGCCCCTGGTAGTAGAAGTTTTCAGCCAGCAGCAGGTGCAGGGGGATGGAGTCCGGCGCCTTTGCCGTGGCTTTTTTCAGGAGCTTCGCTGCGGCGCTGTTTTCATGGATGAGCATCAGCCATGCGGCGGCTTCAGGCAGCATTTGATTTTGGGGGTCCAGCTTGATGAGCTGCTCTGCGGCATCGCACGCAGACTCCACATCGTTTCCGCGCATGGATTGGTCCAGGGCCAGCACGGAATAATTCAATTCGGCGTCAGGGGTGAGGTCCCAGTTAATGGGCATCGCCTTGGGCGCGGCGCAGCCTCCAGGCAGGCAGATGACCGCCATGAGGATGCCGGCCCTGAACGCGCGGCCGGCTGCAGCATGGAGAGAAGTCGTTAACTCGCGGTGCATGGATAACCTGCTGGAGCATTACGCCGTTGTTATTCGTCCCTGATCCAGTCTTCGGAGAAATCGGAAAACGCTTTGCCGAGGTGGTTTTTTAATTTTTGCAGGAGCCGCGCTTCAAGCTGGCGGACACGCTCGCGCGTGATGTTGTATTTTTCTCCGATTTCGCGGAGCGTAACGGGGTCGTCTGTCAGGAGGCGGTGTTCTAAGATATACGTTTCCTTATCAGAAAGCGAGGGCAAAATTTCCTGCAGCTTGCGCTGGAGCAGGACGGCAATTTCATTTCCGGCATACGCATCGTCGATGTTGGGGCCGACGGATGGCAGAAAATCCATGCGGGTGGCCCCGCCGGGTTCATCGCCTACGGTGGCGTTGAGGGACATGTCGGAAGCATCCAGCCGCTGCTGCATTTCCACAATCTGGCTTTCGTCCACGCCAAGCCTGTCTGCAAGGACAGAGGCATCGGGATCAAAGCCTTCGGCAATGAGCTTTTGCCGTTCGCGGTTCAGGTTATAGAAAAGCTTGCGCTGCGCCTGCGTGGTGCCGATTTTTACCATCCTCCAGTTATCCATAATGAATTTGAGGATATAGGCGCGGATCCAGAAGGCGGCATAGTAGGAAAACTTGATGCCCTTGTCCGGATCGAATTTGTTGACGGCGCGCATCAGCCCCACGTTGCCTTCCTGAATGAGGTCCAGCACATTCTGCATCCAGCGGCGCTGAAAATCCATGGCGATGCGGACAACCAGGCGCAGGTGCGATGAAATGAGGCGGAAGGCGGCATCGCTGTCGCCCTGGTCGCGCACGCGGCGGGCCAGCTCAAATTCCTCATCTGGCTTGAGCATGGGGAATTTGCCCATTTCCTGGAGGTAAATCTGGAGCGCGTCTTTGCCGCTGGAAGCGGAGGGGAGGCGCTGTTCAGCAAGGGCCGGCAGCAATTCTTCAGGATCGCCGGAAGGCAGGGGCTCAATGGCCTCAATGTTTTCCAGGTCGTCGGGAAGTTCGTCAAGGTCGGCGTGTTCTTCCAGCCCTTCGTTGCCCTCTTCGGCATCCGGACCAAGAACTTCAGCCTCCACGATTTTGGGATGGGCCTGGAGGTCGCTTGGGTGAGGTGCTGTGATGGTGCTGCGGGTCATGGCAAAGCTCGCTGTTAAGAAGGGCGGTGCGATGGGGCTGAAGAATCTCTTCTACAGTTTTGATTTGTTTTTTTCAACGATTTTCAGTACAGATGAACGGCAGAGGCGCTGGAGGCGTTCCTGTGCTTTTTCAGGTTCAGATACCCTTGTAGCATAGAGGGGGAAATCTGTCGATGCATGCTTGCAGCGCCTTTCTGATGCCTGGATCCTGCGTGCGCCTTGTTTGCTGCTGGCCAGCGCCCTGGCCTGCGAAGGGCCGTTTCCCTTTGTGAACGGATAAGGAAGCTTTTCTTTAAGTAACGTAAGGCCAATCTACACTGTTTCAGCGGGAAGGATGGAAACATGTCCGCTTTTCGTGAACGCCTGTTGGGGGGGATGCCGCCCCTTTTATTGGACGGCGGTCTGGGCACGCAGCTTCAGGAACGGGGGCTTCCTCCCGGGGTTGAGCCTGAACGTTTTTGCCTTGCCCATCCTGAAGTGCTCAAATCCGTTCATGCCGATTACCTTAAGGCAGGAGCGGATGCCGTTTTGACCGGCACATTCGGGGGGAATGCCTTTAAGCTGCCTTGTGATATCGCCGCGGATATGGGAGCTGCCAGCTTTAACCGCCGCATGGCGGATATTGCCAGGCAGGCTGTCCGCGAAAGCGGGCGCAGCGCCTTTGTCGGGGGGGATATAGGTCCCTGCGGGCATTTTGTGAAGCCCCTGGGCGATGTGGACCCCATGGAAATGTTTGCGGCTTTCCGCGAGCAGGCGCGGGGCCTGGCCGAGGGCGGCGTGGATTTCTTTATTGTTGAAACGCAGTTTGACCTGGCTGAGGCGCGCATTGCCGTGGCTGCGATACGGGACGTTTCAGACTTGCCGGTTTTTGCCTCAATGACGTTTGAGCAGGGCGTGAGCCTGACGGGGAGCACGCCCGAAATTTTCGCCGCCACCATGCGCAACATGGGCGTCGATGCCGTTGGCCTGAACTGCGGCACAGGCCCTGAGCAGATGGCCCCGCTGATAGACCGCTTCCTTGCCTGCGCGGGGATTCCTGTTTTGGCAGAGCCAAACGCGGGCTTGCCTGAACTCAGGGACGGCGTCACAAGCTTTCCGCTGCAGCCGGAACCTTTTGCGGAGCAGGTTGCCGCCTTTGTTCAGCGCGGCGTGCGCGTGGTTGGAGGCTGCTGCGGAACCACGCCCAGGCATATTGCGGCGCTGCGTCGCCGCCTGGACGGTGTGGAGGCTGTTACTGCTGAGGCCAGCGGCTTTGCGGGCATTTCCCTTTCATCGCGTTCTTCCCTGGTCCGCATCGGCGGCGGGGAGCCCTTGCAGTTTATCGGGGAGCGGATCAATCCCACGGGCCGGAAGGCTTTCCAGGCGGAGCTGCAGGCCGGTTCCTTCAGCCGGGCCCTTGACCTGGCGGCGGAGCAGGTGGCCGCCGGGGCTCCTGTGCTGGATGTTAACGTGGGCGCGCCCATGGTGGATGAAACGGCTTTGCTGCCGGCGCTTCTCCAGGAACTTGTGGGGCGCCACAGCACGCCGTTTTCCCTGGATTCCTCGCGGGTTGAAGCCATAAGGGCGGCCCTTCCCTGGCATCCCGGATCCGCGCTGGTCAATTCCATCAGCGGCGAGGAGGGGCGGATGGATGAGCTGGCTCCGCTTTGCCGCCAGTGGGGGTCGCCGTACATCCTGCTGCCGCTCCAGGGGCGCAAGCTCCCCGTGCGCGCGGCGGAGAGGATTGCCATTATCGAAACCCTTCTGCGCAGGGCAGAGGATATGGGGCTGCCTCCCAGGATGGCGCTTGTGGATGTTTTGGCCCTTGCTGTCGCCTCCAAGCCGGAAGCGGCGCTTGAAGGGCTTGAAACAATCCGCTGGTGCGCCGCCAATGGGTTGACGACGGTCATAGGCCTTTCCAACATTTCATTTGGGCTGCCGGCCCGCGAGCTTGTAAACGCCACCTTCCTTGCCATGGCCCAGGGCGCGGGGCTAAATGCCTGCATCGCCAATCCTTTGAGCGCCAGGATGAATGAAGCCAGGGCTGCCGGCAATGTGCTGACGGGCCGGGACCTGGGGGCCTCATCGTTTGTCGCCGGCTATTCGGACTGGACGGGCGGAACGGCGCAGGCGCTCCGCGCGTCGCCTGGCCAGGAGGCAAAATCGGCATCCGCTGACGTGCGCGAAGCGATCCTGCTTGGCGATAAGGAGCATATTGAAGCATTAGTGCGGGCTGAGCTGGATGGAGGC
>JAGADT010000160.1 GCA_017613475.1 Desulfovibrionaceae bacterium
CAAAGGGCGAAGCCTGGGCGCCCTGCGTTTGGGCGCTTGCCGTCCACGCGGCCTGTCTCTGAAACACTGTGCTTCCGGCAGCGTCCCTGCCAGCAGGCGCAGCCATGCCATTGGCGCCAGTCTCGGCAGCATTGCCAGCGGCAGTGCCGGCAGCAATCCTGCTTGTATTCACGTTGGCAGTATCAGGGGCTGTGCCGGCAGCAGTGCTGCCCTCTGTGAGGCTGTCCCCACTGCCGGACATAAGCGCATTGAAGAGCTTTACGTCGTCTTCCAGGGGCAGGGGGGCTGCCTGTGAGGAGCAGACCGGCTCCAGGTCTGCGGCATCAGCGGGATAGTGGGGGTATCCAACGGTTATGTCAGGTATATCAGGCATGGCTTACATCCTGTTCACTCGTCTTCGCCTTCTGCGCCCTGGCGGAAGACAGGCCTGAATTCTTCAAGCTCAAGGTCTTCCTTGCGCTCCGCTTCTTTCTTATCGCCCTCTGTCCAGATGTCTTTATGCGCCTGGATTTTGGCGCGCTCCTTCTGGGCTGCCCTGGCGGCGGCGCGGGCTTTTTCCAGGTTCCCCCGCATCATTTCAGCGTCACGGGCGGCAAGCTCGGCGGCTTCTGCTTTCATGGCTTCGCGTGCGTCCAGTGCGGCGAGCCCTGCCCTGAAGTCATCAAGCTCTTTGAGGGTGCACCTGGAGCCCATGATGGCCTCGTAGCGGCGCTCTGTTTCTTCGCTGCGCCAAGCCTGGTACTGCGCAAGTTCGCTGCGGCGGGTTTCGGCAAGCTGCTCTGCGGCTTTCAGGCTGCTTTCGGCGCGTTTTACGTTGTTTGCGGCCGCATCTTCGCGGTGCCTGCGCACTGTAAGGAGCATTTCCAGCGGATAGCTGCCCATCAGCGCACGGCCTCAAACAGCCCGCGGAGCGTTTCTTCAAAGGTGCTTTTTTCCCCGAGCCCCTGCTTGAGAAAGGCGTTTACCCCGTCAATATGGGCAAGGGCGTCGTCGGCCTCCGCGTCCGTGCCTTTCTTGTATTCCCCAATCTGGACGAGCAGCTCAACCTCGGCGTATTTTGCAAGGATTTTGCGCAGTCGCTGGGCGGCTTTTTTGTGGTCCTTGGTGACGATGGAGTTCATAACGCGGCTGACGCTGGCCTGCACGTCGATGGCCGGGTAATGATTGCGCGAGGCGAGCTTGCGCGAAAGCACTATGTGCCCGTCGAGGATGGAGCGCGTTTCGTCGGCGATGGGTTCCGTCATGTCATCGCCTTCAACAAGGACGGTGTAGAGCGCGGTGATGGAGCCCTTGTCGTTGTTGCCGGCCCGTTCCATGAGCTTTGGCAGCTCTGAAAAAACAGAAGGGGGAAAGCCGCGCCTGGTGGGCGGCTCGCCGGCGGCAAGGCCGATTTCACGCTGGGCGCGCCCAAAACGGGTGACGGAATCCATCATGAGCAGGACGCTTTTGCCCTGGTCGCGGAAATATTCGGCAATGGCCGTGGAGGTATAGGCCGCCTTCAGCCGCTCCATGGAGGAACGGTCCGAGGTGGAAACCACGAGCACGGCCTTGCGGCGCCCTTCAGGGCCAAGGTCGTTTTCAATGAATTCGCGCACTTCACGGCCGCGTTCGCCAATCAGCGCCAGGACGCAGACCTCGGCGGAACAGCCCTTGATAATGCTTGAAAGCAGGGTGGACTTGCCGCCGCCGGCCGCCGCGAAAATGCCCATGCGCTGCCCCTCGCCGCAGGTGAGCATGCCGTCCAGGGCGCGGAGCCCGAGCGTAAGGGGGCGGCTGATGATCTTGCGCGTCATGGGGTTGGGCGCTTCGGCAAAAACAGGGTAGCTGCGCCTGGTCCGTAATGCTGGCCCGCCGTCAATGGGCTGGCCAAGCCCATCCAGGACGCGCCCCAGGAGCTCTTCCCCCACGGGCACGGAAAGGATTTTGCCTGTGGGGATCACTTCAGTCGCGGGGGAAACGCCCTGGCAGCTGCCAAGCGGGGAAAGCAGGGCGACATTGCGGACAAAGCCCACGACTTCCGCTTTCAGGGTGAAATTTTCCCAGGGGTTCTTCAGGATGCACAGCTCGCCGATTTTGACCCCGGGCACAACAGCGCGGATAATGGTGCCGATGACCTGTTCAACGCGGCCGTGCACGTCAACCGGGATGACGCCCTGCACAGCTTCTTCAAGCAGCGAGCCCATGTATTCGAATGCCATGCCTGCGACCTACTGCTGCTGGATTTTTTCAAGGAAGGCATGCTCAATGGCCTTGAGCTGTGTTTCCAGGCTTGCGTCCACAACGCCGAGCTCGCTTTCCACAATGCAGGAATCCTTGCTCAGGCGCGTATCTGCCAGGATTGTCAGAAATGATTCGCCCGATGATTTGGCGGTCATGGCGGCCAGCGCCGCGGAAACCACAGGCTCATCAGCCGGAGCGACGCGGATGATGACCTTATGCTGACCGCGCACAGTGTTCAGCGCCGTGCGCACAATGCGCGTGATGCGTTCCGCATCATCCAGCTCGCCGATGATCTTGCGCACGGCCTTGTTCACAACGTCAACGAGCGTGCGCTCGATGTTTTCAATGAATTCAACGGAGGAAAGGGCCGTTTCCAGCATTTTTTCAGACAGTTCCAGCTTGCCTTCCTCCACGCCGTCACGGTAGCCCTCGTCATGCCTGGCCTGCCAGACTTCTTCGGCGGAGCACAGCATTTCATCGGTTTTTTTCCGTGCCTCGGCAAGGAGGGAGCTGGCTTCGGCAAAGCTGGCGTATTCCTCCGCCTTGATGAGCTTTGTGCCGGCGGAAGGGCTCAGCCCCTCGCTGTTCAGTCGAAACAGGGCGCCCATTGGGGTGCGACCTCCCTGAGCAGGATTTTTTTCAGCGTAAAGTCAAACGCGCGCCGCTCTTCCGGTGTCAGCGCGGGGGCGTCATCTGGATCCCGCCCGGCTGCTTCCGTTTTCGGCGTCATGGAGAGGGCGTGAGGCGCGCCTGCGTGTTTTTTCTTTCCTGCCTGTGCCGGAAAGGCATCGCCTCTGCTGCGGAAAAGCCCGAGCATTTCGGCAAGCGGGCGCGGCCAGTCTTCGCTGATCAGGCAAAGCGCTGCGTGGGCCAGGCTGCTGAACTGGCCCGGCAGGTCCATAGCCCTGCACTGTCCGCAGAGCACGGCGCCCGCGCGCCCCGCCTGGTAGCGGCCTCGGGCCAGGGCGTAGCGGTACAGGGCTTCGCCCATATGGGTGCGGAGTTTGAGCTGCTCGCTGCGCGCGATGACGCGGGCGATTTTTTCGCCCAGCGCGGCCGCGCTGAAATGGCGGCACAAGTCCGTGAGCGTTTCTTTTCCCAACAGGGCGTAGCGGCGGTTTTCCTGCTCAAAATCCCACCAGCCGCCCGGGGCGGGGTCGGGCAGCGCGGCAAGGCGCAGGTTCTTATCCTGCCACAGCGCCCGGGCAAGCGCATCCGCTCCCTGGAAAAAGCCTTTCGGCGGCGCGGGGCAGAAGCTTTTGGCATTAAACGCCAGCATGGCCTGAAAAAGCTCCGGCCTGTGCAGCGCGCACTCTGTTAAAAAACGCCGGTCCATGCTGCGCATCCTTTAGGCAGTGGCGTTTTTGCCGCGGCGGCGGAGCATGTGCAGGGCGCCTGCGAGCGCGGCCAGGGCAAGGCCAAGCAGCGCCGCCAGGGTTACGATAATTTGCCTGGAAGAGCCGGACACAGCCCCGTCTTTGCCTTTTGCCATGGGCACGGAGACGGTTTCGCGCACGGGAACAAGCATGACGGAAACATTATCCTGCATCAGCCCCGGAACTGCGTTGGCGGTGAGTTCGCGGATATTGGGAATCAGCCGCGTGGCCTGCGATTCCGGCGTGTGGCGCAGGAAAACGGCGGCGCTCGCCGGCGTCACCGCGCCCGTGGCAAGGTCTGTCTGCCCCAGCACCACGTGCACGCGGGCCGTGAGCACGCCGTCAATGCGCGAGAAGGTGTTTGCAAGTTCCTGGGACAGCGCAAAGGAAAGCCTGGCCTGCTTTTCCGTGGCGGAAGGGATCATGCCCTGGGCCGAAAACACCTGCCCCAGGTTCTGATATTCTGTCCTGGGCAGGCTGTTCTGCTTTAATATCTCCAGGGCCTGGACAATATGCGCCTTGTCAATGGCGATGGTATAGCCGGACTTGGCCGCGCTTTTTTCTGCGGAGATGCCGTGCCTGAGCAGGACCGAAAGCATGGTGTTGGCCTCTTCCTCGCTCAGTTTCTGGTAAATTTCGGTTTTGCATCCGGCAAGCAGGAGCGCCGTGCAGAGGAGGCACAGGCACAGCAGGGAACGGAACGGGCCGGAAAAGGGGCTGAAGGAGGACGTGCGGGGCATAACTGGACCGTGAATGACCTTACGATTGGTTGCGGAGCAATGAATCCAGCCCCTGTGTGGCCTGGCGCTCCACCTGGGAGCCTGATTCCGCCGTAAAGCGCAGCATGGCGGCGTGAAACTGCATGGAATACAGCTCGCCAGGAGATACGGCCGCCTCCGAAACAGCATCCGCTGCCACAGCGTCCCTGGGCAGCGCATCGCCTGGCAGGTCGGGGGGCAGGGGCTGCCCGCCTGCCGGGTCCCCGGCGCCGGCGGCACTGCCGGCGGCAGTGTCATCGGCGGCGGTGATGCCTTTTTGCTCCTGCGGAGCATCCAGCAGGCTTTCAAACAGCCTGCCAAGCTCCTGGGCGCTGCCATCCGCAATGGGGGCAGACCCAGGGCTGGCCGGCGTTTCTCCGGCCTGCTGGATTTTTTCAAACGCTTCAAGAGCGCGGGAAGCGGATCCCAGGATTGAGCCGATTTCCATGCCCAATGCCCTGCTGCGTGCTATGACACCTGTTCAAGAAGGCTTGCGGCAAGCACTGCGGAGGCGCCGCAGGCCTTTTTCGCTTTTTCAAGGAAGGGGCGGGCGTCATCCTTTTTGCCGGCGAGCGTAAGGCAGAGCCCCATGAGGACCGTGGCATCGTCGTCATCAGGATTCGTTTCCAGCACGGCGCGAAGCTGCGCTTCCCCTTCGTCATATTCGCCAATGACAATGTGGCTGAGCGCGCGGCCAATCAGCGCGGGAACATGCCCCGGCTTTACAGCCAGCACGCCGTCGTAAATGGTGCGGGCTTCAAGGACGGCGCCCTTGTGGCAGCCCGCGTTCGCGATGTCCAGAAGGCGGGAGATTTGTTCGTCAGTAAACACGGAAAGCTCCTGATTCTCTGTCAGTTGGCGCGCTGCGCCAGGGATTTCATCATGTCCGTCATGCTCTTGGTCACTGTTGCCAGGGCTTCCATCATGGTGTTGTACTGCCCGACCTGGAACTGGATGGCAACCAGCTGTTCGCTGCTCAGGTTCTTGCCATCAGCCAGCGCATCCATCTGGCTGGCGAGCCCGGCGCCCTTGTCGGTAACGCCGTTGAGCATGTTGTTGAACATGTTCGTTACGTTCATGGCTTCCATTGTGCACTCCTTTGCGCTGGTTACTTGAAAAGCTTTTCAAGGATGAGGGACGCCGCCTGCGCGGCAGCGCGCGCTGCCTGGGCTGTTTTCATTTCATCAGGGGAGAGTCCTGCGTCCATGCGGCGGCGGATATCGTTGTCCATTGCGGCAACTTCGTCGCGCACGGCCCGCTGCGAGGCGTAGGGCGCATCGTCGAGAAGATCGAGAACCGAAATCATATCAGTCAGCCCCTCCTTTTAAAGGGTAGCTTGTTTTGACATTGTTTTTGATGAGGATCAGCTTGTCAACGCCGATGCCTTCCAAAATATATCCGCCGGGCAGTTCTGC
>JAGADT010000161.1 GCA_017613475.1 Desulfovibrionaceae bacterium
CCCCAAAGGCTCGGAAACCATAAACTGGGTGCTGGGCAAGCCCTCCCAGCAGGAACGGGAAGCCTTCCAGCGGCTCATACCCGCGGCCTGCGACTGCGTTCGCGCCTTTGCGGAAGGCAGCCCTGAAAAAGCCACGCGCCTAGCCAATGGGTACAGGGACGCCGAGATGCAATAGCCTGAACTCTTTCCCCGAGACATATCCGATACTACCAGGCAGACAGACAGGAGGCACACAACATCCTTATGTCTGTCCTTTGGAGCCAATAAAAATCTCAGTGTGCTGTTAACATTCACGCAGAGAAACATTTTCTTTCCCAGAAAAGCTGCCTTTATCCGCCTGATCAGACTCGGACCTGAAGACACGGAGATTAAAGGCGGCTTTCATATTTTTCAAACGCCACACTATCATATACCTGTGCACTCCGCCGCGCGATGTCGTGAGCCAGGCCAAAGCCTTCACTGCCGTCTTGATATAAGGCAGATCGATTTCCCCATGCCCCTCCTTGTAAAAATTCCCGGAGAAAGGTACTTCTAAGGCACCTTCCCACAACCAAACGCACTGCAAGCAAAAAAGGAAACGACAATGAAACAGCTCAATGATCCCACGCTGTTCAGGATGAAAAACTATATCAACGGGCAATGGATTGACGCTGACTCTGGCAAGACCATAGCCGTAGAGAACCCCGCAACGCTGGAGCCGCTTGGCACGGTGCCGGACTGCGGCTCCGCGGAAATGCAGCGGGCCATTGACGCTGCCTCCGCGGCCTGGCATGCGTGGCGAGCCAAAACCAGCGCTGAGCGCTGCGCCTGCCTTCTTGAATGGTACCGCCTGATTAAGGAAAACACCCCTGACCTCGCCCGCATCCTCACCCTGGAGCAGGGCAAGCCCCTGGCGGAATCGCTTGGCGAAATCACCCAGAACAGCGGCTACATCCCCTGGTTTGCCGAAGAAGCGCGCCGACTGTGCGGCGAAACGGTACCCACGCCCCGCCACGGGGTACGGCCAATCACCCACTGGCAGCCTGTAGGCGTGGTTTTTGCCATTACGCCGTGGAATTTCCCCATCGGCATGATCCCCCGCAAGGCTGCCCCTGCCCTGGCCGCTGGCTGCACTTTTATTGCCAGGCCCTCTTCCGCTACGCCGTTCTCCGCGCTGGCATTGGCGGCCCTGGCTGAAAAAGCCGGCATCCCAGCGGGGGTGTTCAACGTTATCACCGGACAGACGCAGCCCATTGTGGATACCATGGCTGCGGACAAGCGTGTGCGGAAAGTAACCTTTACCGGCTCCACCGCCGTTGGCAAAAGCCTTATGGCTGCCTGCGCCGGAACTGTGAAGCGCGTTTCCCTGGAGCTTGGCGGCAACGCCCCCTTTATTATTTTTGACGACGCAGACCCTGATAAGGCGGCCGCCCTCTGCGTGGCCAGCAAATTCCGCAACGCGGGCCAAACCTGCATCTGCACCAACCGCGTGCTTGTGCAGCAGGGCATTAAAGACGCCTTTATGCGGGCATTCACGGAAAAGGTGAAGGCTCTGGTGGTTGGCAGCGGGCTTGAGGCCAAGACCACTGTTGGCCCCCTGATCAGCGAAACGGCCCTGAACAACGTTGCATCCATTGTACGCGATGCCCTGGACAAAGGCGCCAAGCTGCTCACAGGCGGGCACCCGCATGCACTTGGCGGGCGCTTTTTTGAGCCGACCGTGCTGGATAATGCCACCACGGAAATGCGCGCCTTCACGGAAGAAATCTTTGGACCTGTCGCCCCGGTATTCACCTTTGAAAGCGAGAAAGAAGCGCTGGAGCTTGCCAACCGCACAAACTACGGACTTGCCGCCTACGTATGCACGCAGAACGCCGGGCGCATTTTCCGCATGATCGAAGGCCTGGAATACGGCATGGTTGGCGTAAACGACGTTTCCCTTGCCGCGCCGGAAACACCTTTCGGCGGCGTAAAGGAAAGCGGTGTTGGCCGCGAGGGCGGGCACGAAAGCCTAAAGGACTTTATGGACGCAAGGCTTGCCGTGCTGGGCGATATTGAAGGCTGAAGTAATTTCATTCCCCTGCCTTCTGCGCAGTAATAACTTTAACCCGTAAAAAACGCCGGATGCCAGCTTTGGGGACTGACATCCGGCGTGCTAAAAAACTCAACTTTAAGGACTAGAAGCCTTAGTCCTCATAATACGAAATGTTTGTGCTGACCCGCTGCGTGTAATTCGCGCCACAGCCAATACCCTCGCCGCTGAACTGGTAGCGTTCCGTCACAGTCTGCCCGGCGGGCACTAAAAGCGTCATTCCGGACTGCTTCTTCTGGGCGGTAAAGCAGGTTTCTCCGGTAAGATCATTGCGCACGGTCATCAGCACATCCAGATAGTACACCTGACCTGTATCGCCGCCAGTATTGGTGTACTGGAGGGTTACATTTGCCTTGTTATCGGCAAACGAAGACTCCACGCACTCACAGTTGATTTTGGCCTTGGCTGGAGCCGCAGGGCGCACAGGCGCCTGCTTTGCGCAACCAGCCAGCAAAAGCGCCGCAACGCCAACGCTCAGCACTGTCATTCCAAAAAATTTCATGTCTTCCTTCCTTTATCCTTCACTCTGCACACACAAAGCACACAAATAACAAGGCAGGCTCACATGGCCGCCCTGCCCGCGCGAAACGTTTTTGACGCGGTTTTTACAAGCGCGCCATAACGCTCTTTCAGCTCTTTTGGATAGCGGATTTCCAGAAAAAGCGAAACATCCCCGCTGTACAGGCATTTCACATAGCGGATTTCTCCGCCCGCAAAGCCGGAAAGCACAAACCAGCTTTCCCGCGGTGCTACGCGCCGGTAAGTCACGCTGCCAAAGCTTTTTTCCTGTTCCGCAAGGACCTGGGAAAAGCTCTGCCCCAGCACGCCAGGGCCCCTGGTACCATAGGCCAGCAAGGTCAGCCCCTGGCCATCCCGGACTGTTATGCCGTCGCCATTCTGCGCTTCCTCAGCCTCATAGCTGCCTGGCGCAAGTGAAAGCGAAAAACCGTAGCGGGCATTGGCATACTGAGGAGACTGCGCATCCAGCGTTACGCTTTCTGCAAAACACGGAAAAAGCGCAACGCCAAGCAGCACAAGAACGATACACAGATTCAGCAGCTTCTTCATCACGCACACCCCTAGTCAACGCCCAAAACAAGAACGGCAGGTTAAAAAAGGGGAAGGCTGGCAAGCCCTCCCCCAAACATCCGCCTAGTTTAAGGTGACCTTTACGTTCTGCGGCACAGCCTTCAGCTGTTCATCCGTAAACGCACCCTTGGACAGGGAAAGATTCTTCAGGGCCGGGAAATTCTTGAGGCTTTCCAGGCTGGAAACGCCCTTCACGCCCTTCAGGGAAAGGCTGCGCAGCTTGGGCAGCCCGCTCATGGCCTCAAAATTGGCAACCTTGCTCTTATCCAGCTCAAGGGTCGTCAGTTCAGGCAGGTCCTTAAGCTTTGCCAGGTCAAAAGCAGGCGCGTTTTCCGCGGCATTCAGCTCACGGGCCTGAATATTCTTTAACGCAGAAAGGCCCGTAAAATCAGGATTAAGGGCTGTCTCCTTGGCGAGGGTGAGCTTTTTCAGGTTCTTCAGGTTCGTCAGGAAGGCAAGGTCAAGAGGCTCGCCGGCCTTCACATTGATCTCGCGCAGGCAAAGCTGCTCAAGGTTGGGCAGCGTGCCGATGGCGGCAAAATTCTTTGCATCCAGGGCCGTATCAATGGTCAAATCCTTCAGCGAAGGCACAGAGGAAAGGAAGCCCAGGTCGCCAACGGATACCCGCATGCTCCAGATCTTGAATTTTTCCAGGCTCTTGGCGCCGGCAAGGGGAGTGTAGTCCGTCACGTATTCGGCGAACACATCAAATTCCTTCAGCTTGTCCAGACCGGCAATCCACGAAATATCCTTCAGCTGCGTCAATCCGCCATCCAGTTTGGTGAGCTGCGTCAGCTTGCCAAGCGTGCTGTAGTCACTGCCCTTGGTGGCATAATACGTAAGTTCCTTCAGGTTGGGGCAGCCAGCCAGGGGGCTGAAATCTTTCACGCTCGCGCCGTACAGATTGACTTTTTCCAGATTGGGCAGCTTGGCCAACGCGGAAAGATCACCGATGGAAGATCCTGTCAGGTTTACTTCCTTAAGGCCTGTCAGTGCGGCAAGCGGTTCCAGGTCCTTCACATTCACGTTCAGGCGGATGGTCTTGAGCGCCGTAAGGGCGGGGAGACCCACAAGCGACGTTACGCCCTGACTGCTCACCGCAACTTTGGTCAGGTTGGTGAGCTTGCTCATCCACTCCAGGCTGCCTTCCGAGCCGCCGTAAGCCACATTAAGGTCCGAAAGTCCGGTCAGACCGGCGAGCGGAGACATATCCGCCACATCAGGGCAGGAAAGCTCCAGGCGTTTCAGCTTGCTCAGCCCCGCAAGGGGGGCAAGGCTAGTGAGCCCGCCTTTTGCGGCCGTGACCTTCAGGGAAACGACATCAGGAAAGGCCTTGGCAAAGGACTCAAGGCCGACATTGTCGATTTTATCAAGGTTGAAGCCCAGTTTGGAAACATCACTGGCGCCGGCGGCTTTCATCTGATTCCTGGCCTCGGCAATCTGCGCGTCATTCACAAGCTCCTTGAAAACGACGCCGGATTTGGTGGCCTTCACAGCAGGCTCAGCCAGCACGGGGCTGGATAAAAGGGATATGGCTGCGGCAGCCAGAAGAATCCGTTTCATAAATGGCCTCCTTTCAGAAAGAATCGGTAAAATCCAAACACAGAAAAAAACGGCGCGCATCACGCGCAGCATCTTTGTAAAATCAACCGGAGCTGCCTCTTCAGCAGCAAGAGGCGCAACAGGATGCAGACAAATGACTGCTTCTGATACGCCGTTCTCCGGCCTGTTTTTGCCATATCATTCCGCACCAAATAACGCAAATCCCGCGCTTCAATGCGGTTACCCAAAAATCACAGTGCTGAAATGGTGACCTCTGTGTTTTTTTAGGCTATCATTCGCTGTGCCTTAAGGCTTTCAGCGCCGATGTTATTTGATGGCATCTTAAAAGGAGACCTTGCCATGGTACCGGAAAACGATTCCTTTACTGAAACCACAACCACAAGCTGGGGATCCCGCCTGGGTAATTCCTTCAAGGGCATCTTAACGGGATTGGTGATCATCGCCGCCGCAACCTGCCTTTTGTACTGGAATGAAGGACGCACCGTGCAGACGGGCGACGCCATTACTGAGGCGCAGCTCGCGGCTGTTGCCATGCCCAGC
>JAGADT010000162.1 GCA_017613475.1 Desulfovibrionaceae bacterium
CGCGCTCATTGCCGGCGCCAAGTATCGCGGCGAATTTGAGGAACGGCTCAAGGCTGTCCTGAACGAAATAGAAAAGTCTGACGGCCGCATCCTGCTCTTCATCGATGAGCTGCACACGATCGTTGGCGCAGGCAAGAGCGACGGCGCAATGGACGCTGGCAACCTGCTCAAGCCCATGCTGGCCCGCGGCGAGCTGCACTGCATCGGCGCGACAACAACGGATGAGTACCGCAAGTACATCGAAAAGGATCCGGCCCTGGAGCGCCGTTTCCAGCCCGTGCTTGTGGAGGAGCCAAAGCCGGAAGACGCCATTTCCATCCTCCGCGGGCTGAAGGACAAGTTTGAAGTGCACCACGGCGTGCGCATCAGCGATTCAGCCATTGTGGCAGCCGTGATGCTTTCTGTCCGCTATATCAGCGACCGTCAGCTCCCGGATAAGGCCATTGACCTCATTGACGAGGCTGCGGCCATGATCCGCACGGAAATTGATTCCGAACCGTCCGACCTGGACGAGGTCAACCGCAAGGTGATGCAGCTTGAAATTGAGCGCGAAGCCCTGCGCCGTGAAACGGATGACGCCTCGCGGGAGCGCCTGGAAAAGCTGGAGAACGAGCTCAGGGAGCTGAGTGTTTCCCGCGATGAACTGAAGCGCCGCTGGGAATCGGAGAAAAACGCCATTGACGCGGTGCGCAGCCTGAAGGAAGAGATCGAAAAGACCCGCCTTGCCATTGCGGATGCGGAGCGCGCCTATGATCTGAACAGGGCGGCGGAACTGAAGTACTCCACCCTGTACGAGCTTGAAAGAAAGCTGGCCGAAGCCGAAAAGAAGGGGCAGGAATCCCCTGACGGCACGCGGCTGCTCAAGGAAGAAGTGCGCCCCGATGACATTGCCGACATCGTGGCCCGCTGGACAGGCATCCCGGTAACAAGGCTGATGGAATCTGAGCGCGAAAAGCTCCTGAAGCTTCCGGATAAGCTGCATGAGAGGGTTATCGGCCAGGATGAGGCCGTGCAGGCTGTATCCGATGCCGTCCTTAGGACAAGGGCCGGATTGTCCGACCCGTCGAGGCCGCAGGGCTCCTTCCTCTTCCTTGGGCCGACAGGCGTTGGCAAGACGGAACTCTGCAAGGCTCTTGCGGAAGCGCTCTTTGACACGGAGGATAATATCGTCCGCCTGGATATGAGCGAATATATGGAGAAGCACTCCGTAGCCAGGCTCATCGGCGCGCCTCCAGGATACATCGGCTACGACGAAGGCGGGCAGCTCACGGAAGCTGTGCGCCGCAAGCCCTACAGCGTGGTGCTTTTTGACGAAGTGGAGAAGGCGCATCCGGACGTGTTCAACACGCTCCTGCAGCTGCTGGATGACGGGCGCCTCACAGACAGCCAGGGCCGCACGGTGGATTTCCGCAACACCATCGTGATTATGACCTCCAATATCGGCTCGCAGCGGATGCTGGAGGGCATTCGCCCTGACGGCACGTTTGAAGACGGCGTGGCCGAGGATGTACGGGCAGAGCTCAAGCACTTCTTCCGTCCGGAATTCCTGAACCGCGTGGATGAAACGGTGCTGTTCAAGCCGCTCCAGGCCTCTCAGGTCAGCAAGATCGTGGATCTCCAGACCGCCAGGCTGCAGAAGCGCCTTGAGGAGCGGAAGATCACCATCGAGCTTACGGACAAGGCCCACGCGTTTATCGCCGATGCCGCATACGATCCGCACTACGGCGCGCGTCCGCTGAAGCGCTACCTCCAGTCCCACCTTGAAACGCCTCTGGCACGGCTGCTTATAAGCGGCAGCATCCATGATGGCCGCAGGGTCCTTGTGGATGCCAACGAACAGGGGCTCCGCTTTGGGCAGGAAGGAGCGCAGGGCATCATCACCTGGTTTGAATAAGAATAGGGGTTAAGCCCCTCTGACACAGCGTAAAGCAGAGCGCCGTGCATTTCCGTAAAACGTGAATGCACGGCGCTTTTTTTATAGGAAAAAATTGTGTTACGCGCTGGGGCTACATGGAGCCCGGGATGGGTGCTATCCAGCAGCTTATTTTTCGGAATCGGCAAAATAGATTTTGCTGAAAACATGCGGCACAGATTTAAAGAGGCTCTGCGCCACAAGGCGCCAGCGGTAGGCAGGGGCGCTTTGCGCGGGGCAGGCTTCAAACGAGAGGCGGGTTGTATTGCCGGCGGTCTGCACGCGCTGCGGCGTGACAGTGATAATTTCCTCAGGCATAAAGGGGCAGCCTTTGCACACGTTTTCCGTCTGAGGTTCAATTTCCAGGAGGAATCGCTCCACATTATGGGCAGCGCCGGTTAAATCAGCGGTGACGGCAAGGCAGCGCACGGGGGCCTTATCCCTTGTCCCTGAAAAGAGGACTCCCTTGGCAGCCTTCCAGGCAAAGAGCTTTTCTTGGTCTTTTGGCCTGGGATTGTCTTTTTTTCCGCAGGCTGGCAGCGCCAGTCCCAGGAGCAGGATAAGGAGCAGGAGTGTAAATTTTTTCATGGCATTCCTCACACAGCGGTGCGGTTCAGTGCTTTTGGGGGGAGGCAGGCTGCCCCCAGAGGGTTTTCCATTCAACGAGGCGGTTTAATGCCTCAAGGGGAGTCAGGTTTTCAGGCTTAAGGTCGCGCAGGGCTGTGAGCAGGGGGTGGTCAGCGGCCTGCGTTTTTACAGGCTGCGGGGGAGGCGGCGGCTCAAGGCCAGGCAGCATTCCCCGTTTGGGTTTGGGGGCTGCGTCTGGCGTGCCGTGCTGTTCCAGGTTAGCCAAAATTTCACGGGCGCGCTGCACAACGGGGCGGGGAACGCCGGCCAGGCGGGCCACTTCAATCCCGTAGCTCCTGTCTGAGGGGCCGGGCACAAGCCGCCGCAGGAAAATAATGTCGTCGCCGCGTTCCTGGATGGCAATGTTCAGGGTGTGCACGCCGGGGAGCTTGCCTTCCAGGGCGGTGAGTTCGTGGTAATGCGTGGCAAAGAGGGTGCGGATGGAGCCGCCGGCTCTCTGCGTGAGGTCTTCCGCTACTGCCCAGGCTAAAGCGAGTCCGTCAAAGGTGCTGGTGCCCCTCCCTATTTCATCAAGGATGACCAGGCTTTTTTTGGTGGACTGGCGCAGAATGCGGGCGGTCTCCATCATTTCCACCATGAATGTGCTTTGGCCCTGAGCAAGGTTGTCTGACGCGCCGACGCGGGAGAATATCCTGTCGCAGAGCCCCAGCCTGGCTTCCCTTGCCGGCACAAAGGATCCCATCTGGGCCAGCAGGCAGATGATGGCGGTCTGCCTGAGGACTGTGGATTTCCCGGCCATGTTGGGGCCTGTGATGAGGATCATGCGCCTGGCCGCATCCATGTGCAGGTCGTTGGGAACAAAGGCATTTGCGCCGATGATGGCCTCCACTACGGGATGCCGCCCTTCTATGATGTGGATATCCTGCGAGTTGTCAATCACAGGGCGGACCCAGCGGCGGCGGACGGCTGTTTCGGCCAGTGACTGCCAGAAGTCAAGCGTGGCCAAACGGTGTGCCGTGCTCAGCAGGCGGGGGCGCTCATGGGCGCAGCGTTCGCGCAGGTCCTGAAAGAGCTTGTATTCAAGGCTCTTCCGTTTGTCTGCCGCGGAAGTGAGCTTCTGTTCCAGTTCGTTCAGCTCTGCGGTGGTGAAGCGCTCACTGTTGGCCAGTGTCTGGCGGCGGATAAAATGTTCGGGAACCGTACCGCCGGCTGACTTGGAGAGTTCAAAATAATAGCCGAACACCCTGTTGTAGCCCAGTTTCAGCTTGGGCAGCGTCTCCTGTTCCTTTGTCAGCAGGGCGTTCAGGCGGTTCTCGCCGTGCTCCACAAGGTCAAGGAGCTCATCAAGCTCTTTGCTGTAGCCGCTTTTGAAGAGCCCGCCGTCGGTAATCTGTGCGGGAGGCGTATCCACAAGGGCGCGTTCAAGGAGCTCTGCCTGGTCGGAAAGGTCATCCCAGTCTTTGAGCAGCGCGAGCACCGGAGCCGGCAGGCTGCCTGGCTCCTGCCGTCCGTCGTCAGAAGCGGCGCTTTTTTGATCAGTCAGGACGGCGTGCACGGCGGGGATGGCGGCAAGGCTCTGCCTGAGCGAGCAGAAATCCTGGGGCGTTGCCCTGTTCAGGGAAACCCGTGTGGAAAGCCTTTCCATATCGTACACGAGGTGGAGTGACTTGCAGAGTTTTTCCCTGATCCCTTCATTTTTGACAAGCCATTCTACGGCGTCCTGCGTGGAGCTAATGGCTGCGGGATCGCGCCATGGGTTGCGGAGCCGTTCTTCCAGGAGCCTGCCGCCCATAGGGGTTTGGGTGCTGTCCAGCACATGGCGGAGCGTGCCCTGGCCCTTTCGGCCGTCCAGCCGCTGAAAAATCTCTAAGTTGCGTTCGGTGATTTCATCGATGATCAGGTGCCGCCCCGTATCAAGCGGAACAAAAGGGGCAAGGTGCCGCGGGTCCTGCATCTGGGTTTGTTCCAGATAGGCAAGGAGCGCGCCGCAGGCCCTGAGCAGTCCCGGGCGGGTATCCAGCCCCAGTGCCGCCGTTTCCTGCACGGACTGGGCGGCGAGTATGCGCTGCTCGGCTCTTTTTGGGTCAAAATGCGTGCGGGCTGGCAGGCGGACCAGGCGTATGTTTTCCTGCTTGCCGCTCAATGTCGGGGGCAGAGCGAGGTCTTCCGGCAGCAAAAGTTCACGGGGAGACATTTTGAGGGTCCACTGCCAAAGCTCGGCATCCCTGGCTGCCTGCACGCCGGACCATTCGCCCGTTGAGGCATCCAGCCAGGCAGCGGCGCCTCCTTCTGCATCAGGGTTTTTCCATACGGCGGCGAGGTATGAGTGGCCTTTGGCTTCAAGGCTTCCGTCTTCCACAGTTGTTCCCGCTGTAACAACCCGTGTGACCGCCCGCTCCACAAGACCTTTCACCTCTCGGGGGTCCTGCATTTGGTCGCAGAAAGCAACGGTGTATCCCTTGTTGACAAGCTGGTTGGCGTAGCTCTGCGCGGCATGCCACGGCACGCCGCACATGGCGGCAGGCTGCTTGGCATGGGGGTTGCGGCACGTCAGGGCAATTTGGAGTTCGCGGGCGGCAATTTCCGCGTCTTCAAAAAACAGCTCGTAGAAATCTCCCATGCGGAAAAAGAGCAGCGCGTTTGGGTAGCCCTTTTTGATTTCCGTGTACTGGGCGAACATGGGGGTGAGCTTGTCTTGGGAAGCAGGGTCGGAGGCAGATGGCGGGGTGTCCGGCGGAGGGGATTGGAGCATTGCGGGGTGTCCGTTTACAATGAGCCGGCGCTGCGCAGGCAGTCCGGCCTTGGGAGGAATGTACGGCAGAAAAGAAAAAGCCCC
>JAGADT010000163.1 GCA_017613475.1 Desulfovibrionaceae bacterium
CGCAAGGCAGGCTGCATTTTGGAGCTTCATGCGCTTTCCTTCCTGCGGGCTGTGAGGATCGCCTCTATTTCCGGGATGCGCTCTCTTGCTGTCATAAAGAGGACGCGGTCGCCGGGTTCAAGCACGGAAGCGCCCTTGGGCAGGAAAACGTCATTTCCGCGGATGACGGTAAGCAGCAGCACCCCGCGGGGCAGGTTCAGCGCGCTGACAGGCCGCCCGGCAAGCGCCGAATCCCCGGATATCATGACTTCCATGGCCTCCGCAGCGTCCTGCCCCACAGTGACCGAGGCCACGACCTTGCCGCGGCGGATGTAGTGGAGGAGGCCGTTGACGGCGGCGATCCTGGGGCACACGGCGTGGCCTATGCCCAGGGCCTCCGCAAGCTGGAGGTATTCGTTCTGGTGGACCCTGGCTACGGTTTCTCCAACGCCCAGGGATTTTGCCACCATGCAGGCCAGGATATTTGCGTTTTCGTTAGGGGAAACAGCGGCGAAGGCGCACATTTCGCCGATGTGCTCTTCTTTGAGCAGCGTGCTGTCCGTGCCTTCGCCATGCAGGACGACGGTATTGTTCAGGCGCTCCGCCGTTTCCCTGCAGCGTTTGGCGCTTGGCTCTATCAGCTTGACGCGGATGCCCTTGTGCTCGCAGCGTTCAGCCAGGCGGAGCCCTATCGAGTCGCCGCCAAAAATGCAGATGTCCTGCAGCCAGAGGCGTTCGCGTTCCGCGCAGCGGAGAATGGCGGACTGGTTTTCCGGGCGGTATGCAAAATAAACGACGTCACCCTTGAGGATCCTGTCCTGACCTGAGGGAATAATCAGCGAGCCGCCCCTGTCTATGGCCCCTACCATTACGCCGCTGTCTTTCATAATGCTGGGGAAATGCGCCAGGGGTTCGCCAATCAGCGGCCCCCTTTCCATGCGGATGCCCGTCATGCGCACGCGCCCCCCGGCAAATTCGCTGCATTCCACGGCGCCGGGCAGCGTGAGGAGGCGCGAGATTGTGCGGACGATTTCGTCTTCGGGGTTCACAAGCAGGTTGATTTGCAGCACGTCTTCCAGGAGAGAGGGGTACAGGGCGTATTCAGGGCTGCGGATGCGCGCCAGCTTAACGGCATTGGGGGCAAGCGCCTTGGCGAACATGCAGGCCATGATGTTGACCTCGTCGCTGTCTGTCACGGCAAGGATGGTGTGCGCGTAGCGGATATCCGCCTCCTCCAGGACTTTGGGGCTGGCGCCTGAACCCATGACGGTGCGCACGTCCAGGCTGTTCTGGATGCGCTGCAGCTGTTCACTTTTGGTGTCGATAACGACAACGCGCCTGTCTTCCTGCGCCAGCCTTTTTGCCGTATAGAAACCGACTTCCCCTGCGCCGATGATCAGCGTGAGGTCGCCTTCCTTGCGGTGGATTGGGAGCTTCATGGCAATGGACCTTGTAAAAATTTCGGGCTGCCGCGGGGGTGTGTAAGGGCTGCCGCCCCTCTTTTATGTGTTTTACTGAATGCACGCAGTTGCGCACGGTTGTCAAGAGAATGGAATGCCAGAGGCATGGGCGGAAAGCTTTCGCGGGCATGCTTTTCTTTTGCAGGGAAATACGCTATGAAAAGGCGCGATTCATTGCATAGTGCTTTTCATTCACAGCGTGTTTCCCCTGGAGGTTACATGAAACGCTTTTCAAGACTGTTTGCCGCGGCGTTCGCCGCCATTGCCGTGTGCGTGATGGCATCGGGGGCAGCCCTTGCGGCGGGTGAGCTCAAAATAGGCTTGAGGTGTCCGCTCACTGGCAAATGGGCCAGCGAGGGGCAGGATATGCGCCAGATCGTGTCGCTGCTTGCCGAGGACGTAAACAAAGCCGGCGGCGTGAACGGCCAGAAGGTTGTCATCATTGCTGAAGACGACGCGGGCGATCCCCGCACGGCGGCCCTGGCTGCGCAGAAGCTGGCTTCAGCAGGCGTTGCCGCCGTCATCGGCACCTATGGCTCCGCGGTGACCGAGGCCTCCCAGAACATCCTTGACGAATCCGAAATCGTCCAGGTCGCGACAGGCTCCACCAGCATCCGCCTGACGGAGAAGGGGATGAAGGGCTTTTTCCGCACCTGCCCCCGCGATGACGAGCAGGCCCGCGTGGCAGCCGGCATCATCAAGGGCAAGGGCTTCAAGAAAGTCGCCATCCTTCACGACAATTCCTCTTACGCCAAGGGACTTGCCGACGAAACGAAGAAGGAGCTGCAGGGTTCCGATGTCTCGCTTGTGTTTTTTGACGCGCTGACGCCTTCCGAACGCGATTACACCGCCATCCTGACCAAGCTGAAATCCGCCGGCCCCGACCTCATTTTCTTTACCGGCTATTACAACGATGTGGGCACCCTTCTGCGCCAGAAAAAGGAAATGGGCTGGGATGTGCCCATGCTTGGCGGCGACGCGGCCAACAATGTTGACCTTGTAAAGATCGCCGGCAAGGCCGCTGCGGCCGGGTACATGTTTGTCAGCCCGCCCACGGCCAGGGATTTTGACCATCCTGCTGCCAAAGCTTTCTTTGCCCGCTATGAAAAGACCTACGGCAGCCAGCCCAGCTCCGTGTGGTCCGTGCTTGCCGGCGACGCCTTCACCGTGATTGTTGACGCGATGAAGAAATCCGGAAAGAGCGACGCAAAGTCATTGGCCGCCGCGCTGAAAAAGACGCCCGAAGCTCCTGTGCCCGGGCTTACCGGCCCCCTTGCCTTCAACCAGAAGGGCGACCGCATAGGCGACCTCTACCGCCTTTACATTGTGAGCCCTGAGGGCGAATTTGTAATGAGCAAGTAACGTTTCCGCCGGAGGGCCAGGGTTTCGCCTGCGTCCTCCGGCCTGGATTTTCGTTTGTCTTCCTGCCGTTTTCACGGACGGCAGGAAGGTCTGTTTTTCCCTGAGGGGAAGAAAACGGCCCGCAGGAGGGCCGGCCATGCAGAAAGCGGGCCGGACCCCGCGCGTTTTTCTGCCAACTGCCATTTTCGGGCGCATCATGAACGAACTTCTGCAACAAATTCTTAACGGACTGGCCGTTGGGGGAATATACGCGCTGGTCGCCTTGGGCTATACCATGGTCTATGGCGTGCTGAAGCTTATCAATTTTGCCCACGGAGACCTTTTTACCGTGGGAGCGTATTTCGGCTTCACGCTGCTTGTAAGCTGCGGGCTTGCCGGCTCCCTGCCGCCGTGGCTGAGCGTTGTGCTGGCCATGCTGCTGGTGCTCCTGCTGGTTGCCCTCATGGGCGTTATCCTTGAGCGTGCCGCTTACAGGCCGCTGCGCAAGGCCAACAGGCTTGCAGCCGTAGTTTCAGCGCTGGGAGCCTCCATTGTGCTTCAGAACGCTGTCATGCTGGTATACGGCGCGCGTTTTTATGTGTACCCCGAAGAGCTCCGTCCGTCGCTGACATTGAACCTGCTTGGCGTGGAAACGCCCATCATGCGCGTCATCGTGATTGCCGTTTCGGTGCTGCTCATG
Source organism: Desulfovibrionaceae bacterium (assembly GCA_017613475.1). GTDB lineage: Bacteria > Desulfobacterota > Desulfovibrionia > Desulfovibrionales > Desulfovibrionaceae > Avidesulfovibrio. The sequence goes on from JAGADT010000163.1 coordinate 3,481, forward strand.
CTTGTGCTTTACACGTTCATTCACCGCACGCGCATGGGGGCCGC
>JAGADT010000164.1 GCA_017613475.1 Desulfovibrionaceae bacterium
AAACCACGTTGGCCACTTCCTGCGCCAGGTCCGTGCCGTCGCAGAGGGAAATGCCCACGTCCGCTGCGGAAAGGGCCGGCGCGTCGTTGATGCCGTCGCCCACCATGGCGACAACATGCCCTCGCTCCTGGAGGCGGCGCACCACATCGGCCTTGTCCTTTGGCAGGATGCGCGCGCAGAAGGCGGAAACGCCAATCCGCGCGGCCACGACAGCGGCTGTGCGCTCATCATCGCCGGTGAGCATGACCACGTTCATCCCGGCTTCCCTCATGCGGGCGACGACCAGCGGCGCTTCTTCGCGCATGGGCGCTTCAATGCCCAGGATGCCGGCGATCTTACCGTCAATGCCCAGGTACAGCAGGGAAAGCCCCTTGTCGGCCATCTCGCCGATTTTTCCGCGCACGGCGGAAAGGTCAATGCCCTCGTCCGTTTCCACGTAATGCCGGCTGCCAATGACCACGGGCATGCCGTGCCAGAGCGATTTCACGCCGTGCCCGACAACGTGTACGACCTCGGTGTGCTCTTCCTCATGGCGCAGGTTCTCCGACCTGGCCTGCTCCACAACGGCGCGGGCAACAGGATGGGGGAAATGCTCCTCCAGGCAGGCCGAAAGCCGCAGCACGTCATCCCGGCTGTACCCGCCCAGGTGCACCACTTCCGTCACCGTGGGCTGGGAGCTGGTGAGCGTGCCGGTCTTGTCGAACACCATGGTATCGACATCCGAGAGGCTTTCGATAAAGCGCCCGCCCTTGATCAGCACGCCGTTGGCCACGCCTTCGCGCATGGCCGTGAGCATGATGAGCGGCGTGCTCATGCGCAGGGCGCAGGCGTAATCCACAAGCAGGACGGCGGTCACACGGGTGAAATTGCGCGTGAAGAGCCAGACCAGGCCGCAGAGCATAAAGGAGAAGGGCACGGCCAAATCCGCCAGGCGCTCGCTCCTGCCCTGCACGCTGGCCTTGACCGCCTCTGACTCGCTGATAAACTGCACCACCTGATGCAGGCGGGTGTTGCGCCCGACCTGATCGACCTTGATGAAAATTTCGCCGTCTTCCACTGTGGTGCCGGCAAAAACGGAAGAGCCCACATCGCGGCAGACGGGGATGGATTCGCCCGTCATGGTCGCCTGGTTTACGGCGGCCGTGCCGCGCACGACCTTGCCATCCACCGGGATCGTGGTGCCGGCGCGCACGATGACCGTATCGCCGATGCTCACGTTCCTGATGGGGACCAGCACTTCCTGGCCGTCAACCAGCTTCCAGACCATCTGGGCGTTCAAAGCCAGGCTTTCCGTAAGGCTGGCCAGGGATTTCTGGCGCGTCCAGGCTTCCAGCATTTCGCCGAAGCCAAGCAGGAGCATGGTTGTCCGCGCGGTCTGGAAATCGCGGCGGATAAGCGAAACGCCGATGGCGCAGGCATCCAGCAGCTCAACCTTCAGCCTGCCGCTTTTGAAAAACGAAAGCAGCCCGCGCACAAGGTAGGGCACGGCCCTGAACAGGGTCGAGGCGATGCGCACGGCCATGGGCAGGAGCGGGCGGATGACAAAATACTGCACAAAGGGCGCGATCTGAAAACCTGCATTGCCGGCGCTGTCAGCGATGTCAGAGTCCGCGGCGTCCGCGCGGGCGATGATGGATTCGGCCTCATCAACCAAGAGCCGGCAGGCCGCCTGGCGGGCTTCCAGGGAATGGTAATAAAAAAGCACGCTGCCCGTGCGCGGGTTGACCTTAACGCCTTCCAGCCCCTCGATATTGGAGAGGGCGCGGGCCAGCGCCCCGGCCTGCCGCGCGTCCAGCCGGCTTAATGTGCGCGCACGCAGCCTGCCGGGCAGGGCTTTTATTTCATGAACCAGAACAAACTGCATGCGCGGCTCTCTTTTTTAGGCATCAGCTTCGGAAGCGGCGGCGCCTTCGCGGCGCTTGTCCGCCACCTGGCGGGCTTCAGCCACAATGTCTTCCACGTTTTCCTTGAGGGTCTCGACCTTGCTGACCACGGCGTCCTTCACATCCAGCCCGCGGCTGAGCAGGTTGGCGGCCATGGGCCTCAGGGCGTCCTTGTTCTTGGCAATGGCAGCGGCGCCAAGCACGCCGACGGCGGCTCCGCCAAGGAAGATCAGAGCGTTCTTCCAGCCTTCTGTCATGGTATGCCTCCTTGTGTTCCGGCAAAACGCCGATTGATGATAAAAGGCAGGGGATCCGGCCCTGCCCCGGCGCTGAAGACCGCGCCGTATCCCCACAGCATAGCGCCAGGGAAAGCAAATGAAGCCGCCCAAAACGGCCATTTGCTGACCCAAAGGGGCAGAAGGCAAGCTATACAAGGCGCCAAAAATTGTCAATGAAATTTATTATCAATTTTTATCATAAATACGAAAACCGTTTTCATTAGCGATAGCGCCGGAGCAGGCAGCCCCTGAGAGCGGTAATTCCGGGGCGCTGCGGGAAATGCCGGGGCAATGCCCCCCGCGAAGATGTTTTCCTGCTGATATGAAGCTGCGGACGGAAAGCCGGGGCCTGAAAACGAATAATAAAGGCGGCTGTGCCGCCCAGCCGATGTTCCCTGTGAATGCGAAACGGCGGATGGAAAGCCGCAGCTAAAGAACGATAATAAAAGGGGCAGTGCCCCACGGCTTTTTTATTGCGGCGTTTTGGCGTACTCTTGGGGCTGGGAGAAACGAATAAAAGGCTTGCGGATACGCAGGAGGAGGCCGTTATGCGCGGGAACGCTGTTGGCTATGGGGCTGCCCTGCTTGCCACGGGCATCTGGGCCGGGAATTTTGTGGCGTCCAGGGCGCTTGCCGGGCAGATCCCCCCGTGCCAGTTCAACTTCTGGCGCTGGATCATTGCGCTGGCTGCCATCCTGCCCTTTGCCCTGCGGCACC
>JAGADT010000165.1 GCA_017613475.1 Desulfovibrionaceae bacterium
AACTCTCCAGTTGATTGAAATATACTGGCTTTCGCATCACTTTTCAGTGAAGCGAAACTCAAAGTCTTTGTTCCCGTTCGCTCTTCACTTGTCAAAGAACCATGCTGCCGTTCAGGCAACCCGTGCTTTCTAGCGAACTCGCTGCTCACTGTCAAGCACTTTTTTGAGATTTTTTTCCGCGCCCCGCTGGGCGCCTCAAAAACTCTGCTTTTCAAACCGCCGTGAACGTCCCGTTCCGCAGCGGCGAGGTCGCTTTATGCCCTCCTGTGCCCAAACTGTCAAGCACTTTTTTTTGAAATTTGTGCTTTTTATTGCCAACACAGCGAAATCACAGATTATTTATTTTCAGGCATGTTTTTGCATTTTGCCGGAAAGATCACTTTCCGAACCAGGATTCCAGCTTTTCCTGTGCCTTCAAGCGCACATAATCATCCACGTAATGCAGGTAGCGGTCGATAACATAGCCCAGGGCAAAGATATCATCCAGGTAACCGACAACAGGAAGAAAATCAGGAACCAAATCCAGCGGCAAGAGGAGGTAGCCCAGCGCGCCTACGATCAAGGCTTTCTCACTGGCGGCAAGCGGCTTTTCCTTTAAGATGTAATACAGGGTAAAAACCTTCAGCATGGCCTCCCGGCCAAGCTTGACGGCGCAGCCTTTCAGCTTTTCCCACAGCGCCTTTTCATTAAAGACATTTGCTGCTGCCCTGATGCGCTCCTCATTAAGAGAAGCCTTAACGGTATCCATGATATTTTTCATGCCAATCTCCACGCGTTACTAAAAGTGAGCATACCTAGCGCTGAAGGATCTGCGCCAGGGGCTGGCTTACGCCCTCAAGCCCTGCCATGGCCAAAACAGACAAAAGCAAACGCTGCGCGTGCTGCGCGCTGAAGCTCGGGCTGTACCATTCGTCACGCGAATGGAGATTCCCGCCTATTCCGCCTCCGCCGTAGGAGAGCGTAGGGATGCCGGCGTGCAGCGGCACGTTGCCGTTGGTGCCCAATGGAGGCCAGAAAAACGGCTCAAGCCCCGCAAGCTCACTGGCCCGCCAAAAAACCTGAAGGATGGCAGCGTCATCAGGCGTATGTCCGGCTGGTCTGTTGCCTATGCGGATAAATTCCACGCTGATGCGCTCCCCGCCGCTCCAGCGCGCATTTTCCTCTTCAACCGCTTCTTCCACAAGCCTGCGGGCAAGCGCATCAAGCTTATCAAGGCTTTCAGCAGAGACAGAGCGCAAGTCAAGCTTGAGGCGGCACTCTGTTGGAATGGAGTTGACTGTTGTGCCGCCCGATATGGTGCCCAGGTTGAACGTTGTCTTGGGGTTATCAGAAGGAACCTGCGCGGAAAGAGCCGCCCCAAAGCGGCAGGCTGCCTGGATGGGGTTGGGCCGGCCAAAATCCAGCCAGGAATGCCCGCCCTGCCCGCGGAATACAAGTTCGTAGCGGTATACGCCAAGCACGGTGTTGATGATGGCGCCCGGACGGGAAAGGGTTTCGGCGCAGAAACAGGCATCCAGCTCAGCATTGCCGGCAACAATGGCCTTCATGCCCTGCAGATCCCCTTCGCCTTCATGCCGGACAGCCCCGTTGATGCGGATACGCCCTACAGGGCGCAGGCCCGCGTAACGCAGGGCACGCAGCACAGAAAGATCCATGGCAAGGCATGCCGTATCGTCAGACATGCCGGGGCAGTTGTAACGGTCCTGGGCTGTCTGCTTTATCTCAAGAGGAACGTCATACGAAAAAACCGTATCAATATGCGCATCGATCATCACCACGGGCCTTGGCGCCGATCCGTTGACATAGCCCCAGACATTGCCAATCTCATCCATTTCGCAATCTTCGGCACCATACGAGCGCAGCAGCTCCAAATAAGCGGGAGAACGATGCTCCTTCTCCGCAAAGGTCGGCGCGGGGATGCATGCCAGTTTCTTCAGCTCTTCAAAAGTGGCTGCTTCATCCTGCTTCAAAAAATCCAAAGCCTTCTGCACGCGGGAATCGCCCATCAGCGCCTCGAGGGCACTTTTGATATCCGCCCTGACATCCACGCCCATACCTGTTACCTCCTGCTGCGGCCTTGCAGCTTATGCGATACCGTATAGGGAAAGCGTATCACCCTTTTGAAAAAAGAAAAAGTGTGCGGCATTCCTTAGCGAAGCAAAGAATACCAGCACACTCCTGCGCATCCGGCACGGCTGCCAGAAAACCCGCTTAGTACTTATACGTCAAATATACGCCTGCCTTGTACATGTGATTCTTAAACTTGCCGGCTGAGTTGGCCCATACCGCCTTATCCAGGTCAAGATAAATGTAGCCAAGCTCCAGGGATGCTGTTAAGTTTTTGTAAACATTATAGAAATTTTCAAAGTTGCATTCAATGGCCCGATCAGATGTTGTCAGGTAGTAGCCCGTTGAATGCCCGGGATAAAGAGGAGACCTTACAGCCCCCTGGCGGACCATTTCCACGTTATTGGTGCCCTGGTAATAGGTCACGCGCAGATTATGGGAGAGCTGGTCGGCAAAGGTTATCCCATCCAAACGCAGCCCCATACCCCAGGAGCCGGCAAGGTCGCGGGTGAGCGAAGCGCCATCGTACCATCCGCCATTCGTGCCAAAGCGGGTGATGCGGGAATCAGCGTAAACGGCAGGCAGCCGTTCTGATCCATCCCATGGGCTGGCATTATCGCCGGAAGCATACCAGAACAGAAGGGCCGGCTTCATAAAATCAAGCTGATACGAAGCCAGCACGGCGGCAAGCCAGCCTTCCCGCTGAATCTTAACCCCGGCTAAGGAGCCTGCATCAAACTTGCCGTACACGATGTCCGTGGCAAAGGAGAACGGGTCAAACAACGTTATCTCTCCGCCAAGGCCAAGCCACCAGCCAAAGGGATGGCGGTCTGAAGTGGCATAGCGCTTGTCAGGCATGCCGCCAGTTCCTGGAACGAAGAATGAAATCTGATTCGCCGGCAAAAGAGAACCCATGCCCGCGATTTCCGATCCCCAGCTGCTTGCGCCTGTTTTGGCGCGCTCATACAAGCGTTCATCCATGCCGGCGAAAGCGCTTTGCCCCACGCTGGCGGCCATTGCCCATGGGGTCACGGTTATGCCATCCGCCGTAATGGGAAAGGAAAGCAGAAAGGCATCAATGCTGTCGTGGGGAAGGCTGTAATCATTATACGGGCGGTACCATGCGGCGGATACCCCGAGCCAATCAGTAAGAGGCTGCGTAAGGGAAACGCCAGCCATTTCCACGCCCATAACGGTGGTGAAGGTAAAGGACGGCACTTCGGCAAACTGAAGCCCCATGCGGAGGCGGGTTTGGGCGCCGGGCACCACCCAATCCAGATACGCGAAGCGGGTTTTCACATTGGTGCCGTCCGTGCCGATGGCCCATCCGTGTTCAGAGCCCCAACCGGCATTGCCCGTGCCGATATTGCGGCCGACCTCGAGCTGCAGGACGCCCTGCAAATTTTCGGAAGCGATAAATGAAAACTGCGGCCGGATACGCGTGCGGGCCTGGAACGTATCTGACGTGTTTCCATGGCGCTGAAGATCAATATCCTGCCAGGACCAGCCCAATTGCCAGATGCCTGTAGCCTGCAGTTCTACAGCCCGGGAGGCGGAGGCGCCGCCCAGGCAAATTCCAGCGGAAAGCAGCAATGCAATTAACCGTTTCATTCCTTTTGTCCTTCAAGTGGCATTGTATTCATCGCGAAGGGAAGCATGCTTCCGCACAATTTCCCCAGCAAACAACAAAAACAGCGACTTTAAAAAACCAAAAGCAGCAATCTGTCAACACCGCATTTTTTCCTGGCGAAAACAAGGAAAAACAAAACGCCATCTGCCTCCGATGCGGATGCAGATGGCGTATGGCGACTAAAAACGCAAAGCTGATTTTTAGTACTTGTAGGTCAGGTACGCGCCGACCTTATACATGTGGTTCTTGAGATCATCCTTCATGGGGGACCAAGTGCCCTTATCCAGATGGAGGTAGATGTAGCCCAGTTCAAAGGCGGCAGTCAGGTTCTTGTAGATCTGGTAGGAATTCTCGAGGTTGAATTCGTACGCACGGTCAGACGTGGTCAGATAGAAGCCGTTGCTGCGACCAGGATAGATGGGGCTGGTGGCGCCGCCCTTCTTGACCATTTCCACATTGTTGGTGCCCTGATAGTAGGTGAAGCGCACGTTGTGGGAAAGGTCATCAATGAAGCTGATGTCATCAAGACGGAGGCCGATACCCCAGGATCCTGAGAGATCCATGGTCAGGCTACCGGCATCATACCAGCCGCCATCGGAACCAAAGTTGGTCGCCCAGGAGTCAGCATAGATGGCAGGCAGGCGTTCAGAGCCGTTCTTCATGCTGTGGTCGTCGCCAGAGGCATACCAGGCGATGAGACCGGGGGTCATGAAGTCAAGCTTGTAGGTAGCGAGCAGGGAAGCGATCCAGCCCTTGCGCTGGACATTGTAGCCAGTAGCCCTGTGGCCGGCATCGAAATGACCGTAGACGAAGTCAGCAGCAAGCGTGAAGGGATCAAACAGGGTCAACTCGCCGCCAACGCCCAGCCACCAGCCAAAGGGATGGTGGGAAGGCAGGCCGGATTTGCTATAGTCAACAGGGAAAAGCGAGTTCAGGGCTGAGGTTTCAGCACCCCAGCTGGTCCTGCCAGACAGAGCGTCCGCAGCGTTAACAGCGTCCAGGCCTTCCAGAGAATTCTTGCCAACAAACGCCGTCATGGCCCAAGGCGTCACGCGGAAGCCATCGCCCGTCACCGGGACAGAAAGGAGGGCAACGTCTATGTTGTCATGGGGAAGGCTGTAGTCGTTATACGGACGGAACCAGGCGAGAGAAACGCCCAGCCAATCGTTGATCGACTGATTGAGGGCAACGCCGGCCATTTCCACGCCCATAACGGTGTGGAACGTGAAAGACGGCGTTTCAGCGTACTGCAAGCCCATGCGGACATGGGTATTCACTTCAGGCACCATCCAGTCCAGGTAGGCAAAACGGGTCTTTACGTTCGTGCCGTCGGTACCAATGGCCCAGCCGTGTTCAGCACCCCAGCCGGCATTGCCGGTCCCGCGGTTGCGGCCGATTTCAAACTGCAAGATGCCCTGCAGGTTTTCAGAAGCGATGAATTCAAACTGCGGGCGGATACGGGTACGGGCCTGGAAGGTGTCGGTGGTGTCGCCATGACGCTGAAGGTCGGTATCCTGCCAGGACCAGCCCATCTGCCAGGTGCCGGTAGCACGCAGCTCAATGGCTTTGGAAGAAGCCGCGCCGCCAAGAACCATCCCTGCGGCGAGCAGCAACGTGATCAAACGTTTCATCTGTCTTTCCTCTCTGAATGGAAACGGTTTAGAATATACACACTGGACAAGGCTCCGCAAAAACTGCGGGCATGCACGCCCAGGCTGCCACAGAGGCAATCCCGGCAGAAGGCCAAAATGCGGCTGGCTCCGCCAGCGGAAATGCCCCAGGGCGAAATTCGCTAGACGACGGTTTAATAATTTTGCCGCTGGATGTCAACATTTACGCCGCAAGCCCAAATTTTACACTCCGTCCTGCAGTGGATGCGTGCAAAATCTCCGGCCCGGCATAAAACCCTCTCTCCCCTATCGCCGGACAAACGGAACTTTATAAGCTTTTTTATACGACTTCATAACATCAATAAAGAAGGCAGCAAGCATAAAAATATGCAGCAATGGGCTATAGAATGCCCAAATGCTGGCAGAGCTGCGCCATTATGGCAAAGGCAATCAAATAGAGCGGGCCAAGCGCCATGGCAACTTTTATCCAGGGCAAGCCAAGGGCAATGCGGCATCCAACAAAGCAGCAGCCTGCAAACCAAACAGCTCCGACAAGCGGGCCTATGACTGGAACTACATAGAGAATCAATGGCGCTGAACTATACGCGATAACCCTCAGCACAACAGCGAAATCGGCTTTCTCCGGCTGGACAAGCCGCAGCATCAGGAAAAAGAGGGCAGAATACACATACAGCTCAACGGGGAGAATGAAAACCTTTAACAAAATCGTCAAAGAAATGGAAAGCGTTGTCGCCGTTGAATTCCACAGGGCCTGAACATTCGGATCCGTCATGGCAGGGAATATTTTTACCCGAATCCAAACAAGCTGGGCTATCGTCTGGATCATGCCCAAAATGACATAGAATATGGCAGGACGGGTTACTTTGCCCCGGCATTTGGACACGGCAAGGAAAAAAGCCACAGGATGGAACATAACCCTCAGCAAGGTTTGATAGAACCCGTTCAGGTTGCCGTATTTCCGCGGCTTCTCCCACGGAACGTCAGCCTCCAGCGATTCCGCGTTTGATGCCCCACGCAGACGCGGCGTTACAGAGGCTTTATAGCCGCCATCTTCCCCAGACTCCTCCTCGCCGGCAGCGCCGGGGACAGATCCTGCATTACCGCCCTCATCTTCCGTTTCCTGCAAAGATTCCGCCGCCTGCCCGTCCGCATCGCCTTCTTCCTGCCTGGCAGGAATTGTTTCCGCAGGCTCCGGATCAGACGGGTTCACAATGGCGCCTGGAGGCAGGGGATCATCGCCAGGTTCTGCACGCAGCAACCCGCGGCCCTGCCTGGCGGACTTAGCTTCGCTCTCAGGCTGCTGCCCTTCCCCTCCTGCGGAAGCGTCCTCCACAGGCTGCGCATGAGCCAGGGAATCAGCAGGCGATTCCGCCCCTGTTTCAACAGGAACCCCTGCCGCCCCCTGCCCTAACCCATCGTTCTCTTCCTGGTGCAGCCCTGCTGCAGGCACGGGGTCTCCAGAGGCAGGCTCGTCCTGCCACTGGGACGCATTGCGGAACTGAAAACGCGTTTTGCAGCGGGGACAGGTAGCCATGACCGCCGTCTGGGGAATCGATGAAAGGGGTATTTCCCGCTCAAAATGACAGTTAGGACAACGGATAATCACGATGCAACCTCTGTAGGCAAAGGATGAAAAAATGTCTCTCCAAGCCGCTGAAACACGTTATACATTATGCAGAAAACGATAAAAAAATATGGAACGGCCTCTCAGGTGCCTGCGCAGCATCAGGAAGACCAGGCTATAGCCTTTACCCATCCGCATACAGCCAGCAGGAGACTTCCCGCCCCTCCGTATGGATGGACGGAGGCCGTTGTGCGCAGCGCGCACTTGCCCGGGGACAGCGGGGCGCAAAAAGGCATCCTTCCGGACGATTCCCAGGCTGCGGCACAGCGCCAGGTATGGTATCAAGCTGCTCCTTGCCCAGGTGCTCAAGCGTTGGCATGGAGCGCATCAGACCCTGCGTATAGGGATGAAGGGGCTTGCCCAAAAGGGCGCCAGCCGGTGCCTTCTCCACCATGCAGCCCGCATACATCACGCCCACGGTATCAGCCATTGCAGCCACAACGCCCAGATCATGCGTAATAAGCAGCAGCCCTGTTCCCATCGTGGTGCCGAGGTCACGCAAAAGGGAAAGGATTTGCCCCTGCATGGTCACATCCAGCGCGGTCGTTGGCTCATCAGCCAATATCAGGCGGGGCCCGCAGGCCATGGCCATGGCAATCATCACCCGCTGCCGCAGCCCGCCGGAAAGCTGGCAGGGGTAATCCTCGACCCTGCGCTCGGGTGAGGGAATGCCAACCATGCGGAAGAGCTCCGTGGTTCTGGCCATTGCCTCACGGCGGGACAAGCCCAAATGCCATTCCAGCACTTCCGATACCTGCAGGCCTACGCGGAGGACAGGATTCAGCGAAGTCATCGGCTCCTGAAAAACCATGCCGATGCGCCGCCCCCGCACGCGGGATAATTCCCGTTCAGGACAGCCGACGAGATTTTTTCCCTCAAACAAGATCTCGCCGGACACGCGGGCGACCGGCGGGACAAGCCCCATGACCGCAAGGGCCGTCATGCTCTTCCCGCAGCCGGATTCACCGACGAGGCAAAACGTTTCCCCGGGGCGCAGCGCAAAGGAAACGCCGCTCACAGCCTCAAAACGCGGCCCGGAATGAGGCTCCAGGATCACGGAAAGCTGCCTGACCTCCAGCAATGGCGCGGCTGCCCCTTGAGACATGAGTTAATCCAGCACCCTGTAGGCTACAATGGGTGCGCAGAGAAAGTCCATGGTGGATATTTCTTTCAATGCCGCCTGCACGTCACTCACCCGCCCCTCATGAAGCATCAGCACCAGCGGGACGCCGGAAGTCCTGGCCCCGCGCTGGAAAGCCTGGGCAATGCTGATGCCGTGGCTAGCAAGAACGCCCGTAAGGATGTGCAGCACGCCAGGCTGGTCTTTAACCATAAAGCGCACATAGTAGGGGCTGACCGGCATATCCTCCGGAAGGATATTGGCTTCCGGCAGGACCTGCTCAATAAAACCTGAATTGAAAGGCGTGGTGCCGCGGGCGGCGGCAACAATATCGCCCAGCACGGCGCTGGCGGTGGGAAGCGCCCCCGCGCCAAGCCCGTGCAGGAAAAGGGAGCCTACGGCGTTGCCCTCTATACGCACAGCGTTATACGCTCCGCCAACCCGCGCCAGCAGGTAGGTGTGGCGCACCAGCACAGGGTACACGCCGGCCTCAAGCCCCTGCTCCGTCATGCGGGCCTGGCCCAAAAGCTTTACCCTGTAGCCAAATTCCCGCGCGTACTCGATATCCATGCTGTCAAGGCCGCGAATGCCCTGGATGGGCATGCGGGCAAAGGGATATTCCACGCCAAAGGCCAAACGGATAAGCAAAACAAGCTTGTGGGCCGTATCAAAGCCATCGATATCAAGGGTGGGATCAGCCTCCGCATAGCCCTTTTCCTGGGCCTCGCCAAGCGCCGTGGAAAAATCCGCCCCCTTGCTGCTCATTTCGGAAAGGATAAAATTGCTGGTGCCGTTAAGGATGCCTTCGATGGAATGGATCGCATTCCCCGCCAGGCTGTCTTTCAGCACCTGAATCACGGGGATGCCACCAGCAACGCTGGCTTCATACAGCAGGCGCAGACCGCTGCGCCCGGCCAAGGCAAAAAGCCCTCTGCCAGCTTCTGCCAGCAGCGCCTTATTGGCAGTGACCACGTGCTTGCCGTGCTCCAGCGCAGACTGAATGAAGCTGCGCGCCGGCTCAATGCCGCCCATGAGCTCTATGGCGATATCTATTTCAGGATCATCGGTAATTTCAGACAGCGAAGTGGTAAGGCGGGTCTGCGGGGGGAGCTGCACGCTTCGCGCGCGTGAAGGATCACGGACAACAACCGTTTTGAGAACAAAGGAACAACCGGAACGAGCCTCCAGCTCCTTGCGGTTTTCCTGCAGCAACTGCACTAATCCACCGCCGACCGTGCCAAAACCGGCAAGACCCAGCGTAACTGTACGAAGAGACGACATATGCACTCCCCTTGGGAAATTTGAAAATAAAATACTAACGTTTTTTTTCATAGCCTGATACCGCCCCCATGTAAAGGCGCAAAACCTTATCACGTTGCCTGCAACGCTGCGCCATGCCTGCCTGCTGAAGCCCAAAAATCCAGGGGCGGACGGCTTGTGCTTCCGTGCTGCGCGGAGTACACTGCATGAATGAAACAAGCTACCCTTATTCCTAAAGACGATGACATTATCGATCTGCGCGGCACGGTTGAGCGGATTGTCTTTCATAATGACGAAAACGGCTATACGGTGTTTCGCTTCCGCCCTGAGTCACAAAAAGATGATGAGATGATCACCGCTGTTGGCTACATGGCCTCACCGCAGGGAGGCATGATGCTCCACCTGCGTGGCAAATGGGTCAACAACCCCCGCTTTGGGCGCCAGTTTCAAATGACTTTTTCTGAAGAAACGCGGCCTTCCAGCCTGGAAGGCATCACCCTCTACCTTTCCTCCGGCCTGATAAAAGGCATTGGCAAGACATTAGCTGCGCGCATTGTTGAAAAGTTCGGAAAAAAAACCCTGGATGTCCTGGACCAGGAACCTGAACGCCTGCTCGATGTGAAGGGCGTAAGCCCCAAAAAGCTCGAGACAATCGTCCAATGCTGGAACGAGCACATGGGCATCCGTGAATTGATGCTCTTTCTCCAGCCACACGGCATTGGCGCGGCCTATGCCCTGCGCATTTACCGCCATTACCATGAGCAGGCCCTGGCGACGGTGAGGGAAAATCCCTACCGCCTGGCCATGGATATTTCGGGCATCGGCTTCCTTACGGCTGACGCCCTGGCCGCAAAGCTGGGCTTTGCGCAGGACTCCCCCCTGCGCGCCCAGGCCGGCACCCTGTACACGCTGCTCCGCATGGTGGATGAAGGGCATGTGTACTGCCCGCAGGATATCCTTATCCAGCATGCCAGCGAACAGCTGCACATTGACCCTGCCCTTGTTTCAGACGCCCTGAAGCTGCTTGAAGATGAACAGCGCGTGGTCCTTGAAGATTTTGGCGACCATACAGGCGTATACCTCTCCCGCTTCCACCACTATGAATCAAAAATCGCCTTCTACCTGCGGCGCATTATGGCCTCGCCAAAGTCCATACGTTTTCCAGACAGCAAAAAAGCCGTCAAGCAAGCCGTAAAAAACCTGGAAATAGAGCTTGCCCCGGAACAAATGGACGCCGTGCGCACAGCGGCGGATTCAAAGCTGATGGTCCTGACAGGCGGGCCTGGAACGGGAAAAACCACGATCATCAAGGCCATCATCAACCTTTTTGCTGAGCACAAGGCAAAAATCCTTCTTGCCGCGCCTACGGGGCGCGCTGCCAAACGCATGTCTGAAGCCTGCGGCAGGGAGGCCAAAACCATACACCGCCTCCTTGAATACCGCCCCCAGGAAGATGGCTTTGGGCGCAATGAAGACAATCCCCTTGCCTGCAGCCTGCTTGTGGTGGATGAAGCCTCCATGATGGACACCATGCTGGCCTACCACCTGCTGAAAGCCGCCCCCTTAGGCGCCACCATCATCTTTGTGGGCGATATCCACCAGCTGCCCTCCGTAGGGCCAGGCAACGTGCTTGGAGACTTCATCTCCTCCGGCGCCATACCCGTTGTTGAGCTGGTGGAAGTGTTCCGCCAGGCAGCCTCCAGCGACATCGTGTGCAACGCGCACCTCATCAACAAGGGTGAAATGCCGGCCCTGGAATCTTCCCCCTCCAGGCTTTCGGACTTCTACTTCATCCGCCAGAACGATCCTGAGCAGGTGGCCGACATCATCGTAGACCTTGTCCGCAGCCATATTCCGCGGCGTTTTGGCTTTAACCCCGTGGAGGACATCCAGGTGCTGACGCCCATGCACAAGGGCGTGGCCGGCTCTGAAAACCTGAACCTCCGCCTGCAGCAGGCCCTGAACCCCAGCGGGCCAGGCTTAAAGCGGGGAGAAAGGGTTTACCGCTGCAACGACAAGGTCATGCAGATCCGCAATAATTATGAAAAGGATGTTTTTAACGGCGACATAGGGCATATTATCCTCGCCGACCTTGAAGAAAAGCGCATAACGGTGCGCTATGACGAGCGGACCGTCTGCTACGAAAGCGATGAGCTGGATGAAATTGTCCCGGCCTACGCCATTTCCATCCATAAGTCCCAGGGGTCAGAATACCCGGCCGTCGTCATCCCGCTCCTGACGCAGCACTATATCCTGCTGCAGCGCAACCTTGTCTATACAGGCATTACGCGGGGGAAAAAGCTGGTTGTGCTGGTGGGCGAAAACAAGGCGCTCAGCATGGCCATCCGCAACAACAAAACCCAAAAGCGCTACACCAGGCTTGCTGAACGGCTGCGGAAGCCTGCCGGGATTTCTGATCTTGTGTAAAAAAGGCACCTTCCTGGCCCGCATGGGCATGGCATGGACAGGCGGAACAAAAAAAGCTCTGCGCCTTCAGGCACAGAGCTTATTTTGCTTTTCAGAATCAAGCAGGACTTACTTGCTCTCGCGCAGGTCAAGCACGCGCTTGGCCTTGCCCTCCGACTGCGGGAGGGTATTGCTCTGCACAAGCTCCACGCGGGGCGTAATCAAAATTTCATCGAACAATGCGCCGGCAATGCGTTCCTTCAGGTTGGTGAGATGCCGCATGTCTTCAACAAAGGCTTCTTCGCGGACTTCCACCTTCACGCGCATGGTGTCTTTAAGACCGTCGCGTTCAAGCACAATCAGGTAGTTTTTCCCGACTTCCTTAAAGCCCATCAGCACGCCTTCGACCTGCATGGGGTAAATATTCACGCCTTTGACAATAATCATGTCGTCCGCGCGGCCAACAATGCGGTCAATGCGGCGGTGCGTGCGGCCACAGGCGCACTGGCCGGGGATGATGTGCGTTAAATCGCGGGTGCGGTAACGCAGGATGGGCATGCCGCGGCGGCAAAGCGTGGTGAGCACAAGCTCGCCCTGCTCGCCATCAGGCACGCGCTCGCCCGTTTCGGGGTCCACCACTTCCATAAGGTACGCGTCTTCCCAAAT
>JAGADT010000166.1 GCA_017613475.1 Desulfovibrionaceae bacterium
ACATGCCCGCCGTCATCCAGGCGCACCAGGCGGACGCCGCTGGTCGCGCGGCCCACGCGGCTTATTTCATCCACGCTGGTCCTGATGATCTTGTTATTGGAGGAAATCATCACCAGGGCCTGCCCTGCCTCAACATAGGTGGAGCCCAGGACAGGGCCTGTCTTGGCTGTCACGCGGAAATTGATGATGCCCTTGCCGCCGCGGCTCTGGAGGCGGTAGCGGTCCATGGGAGTACGCTTGCCATAGCCAAGGGATGAAACCGTGAGGATTTCAGGCACGGGTCCGTTTTCAGGGGCAGGCATCACAAGGCAGGACACCACGTTATCCCCCTGGCGCAGGGCAATGCCCTTGACACCGGCGGCAATGCGCCCCATGTCGCGGATATCGCGGCACATGAAGCGGATGGCAAGCCCGTCCGCCGTGGCAAGGACCACAAAATCGCTGTCCGTGACTTCCTGGACCATAATCAGCTCATCATCCTCACGCAGGCTGACGGCCATCAGGCCCGTTTTCCTTGCGCGGGCGTAGAGGCTCGCGCGGGAGCGCTTGACCATGCCCTTTTTGGTTGAGAAGAGGAAGAAGCGGTCGTCGGCAAACTCGCGCACGGTCAGCACAGCGCTGACGGATTCCCCTTCAAGCAGGGGAACCAGGTTGGCAATATGGATGCCCTTGGCCGTCCTGCTGCCCTCAGGCACCTGATGCACCTTGAGCTGATGCATCCTGCCCTGGTTGGTGAAGAGCAGGATGAACTGGTGGTTGGTGGTGGTGATGAAGTGCTGGATATAGTCGTCTTCGCTGGTATGCGCGCCGGCAATGCCCTTGCCCCCGCGCTTCTGCTGCTGGTAATTGGCCAGGCTGGCCCGCTTGATATACCCGCGGCGGCTGATGGTGATCACCACGTCCTCATCAGGAATGAGGTCTTCAGGAACAATGTCTTCCAGCGAGTCGTACACCACTTCCGTCAGGCGGGGCGTGGAATAGGTCTCCTTGATCTGGATGATTTCATCGCGGATGACGCCCCAAAGGACCTTCTGGTCCCCAAGGATGGACTTATACCATTCTATCTGCTTTTCAAGCTCCGCAAGCTCCACCTCCAGCTTTTCCTTTTCAAGGCCGGTCAGCCGCTGCAAGCGCATGTCAAGGATGGCCTGGGCCTGCACATCGCTGAAATCAAATTCGGCCATCAGCCGCTCTTTGGCTTCAGGCGGCGTTTTGGAGGAGCGGATGGTGTGGACCACGGCATCGATCAGGTCCAGCGCTTTCAGGAGCCCCTGCAGGATATGGGCCCTGGCTTCCGCTTTCTCCAGTTCAAAGCGGGTGCGGCGCACCACGACTTCGCGACGGTGCTCAAGGAAAATGGTCAGGGCGGTCTTCAGGTTGAGCATGACAGGGCGGTTGTCCACCACAGACAGCATGTTGAACCCGAAGCTCGTTTCCAGGGGCGTGTACTTGTAGAGCGAATTGATGACGATTTCAGGGATGGTCCCGCGCTTCAGCTCAATGACAATCCGGATGTTCTTCCTGGATTCGTCACGCAGGTCGGAAACGCCGTCAATCTTGCGGTCATTGATCAGCCCGGCGATTTTCTTCACCAGCGCGGCCTTGTTCAGCCCAAAGGGAATTTCGGTAATGACGATGTCCTGAATGCCTTTCCGGCGTTCCTCAACGCTGACTTTCCCCCTGATTTTTACGGTCCCGCGGCCTGTCATGTAGGCGTCACGCAGCCCCTGCCCGGCGTACACCGCGCCGCCCGTGGGGAAATCAGGCCCGTGCACAGCCTTCATCAGGTCAACAACCCCGGCTTCGGGGTTGTCCACAAGCATAATCAGCGCGTCACACAATTCGCCAAGGTTATGCGGCGGAATATTGGTGGCCATGCCCACGGCAATGCCTGAGCTGCCGTTCAAAAGCAGGTTGGGCACGCGGGTTGGCAGAACCACGGGCTCCTGGAGGGAGCTGTCGTAATTCGGGATGAAATCAACGGTGTTCTTGTCGATATCGTTCAGGAATTCGCTGGCCAGGCGGGACATGCGGACTTCCGTATAACGCATGGCCGCCGCCTTATCGCCGTCAATAGAGCCGAAGTTGCCCTGCCCCTGCTCCAGCGGGTCGCGCATGGAAAAATCCTGAGCGAGCCGCACCAGCGCATCGTATACGGCGGTATCCCCATGGGGGTGGTATTTACCGATGACATCACCGACGACGCGCGCGCACTTGACCGTAGGCGAATTCCAGTTGTTGCCCAGCACCTTCTGCGCATACAAAATCCTGCGGTGCACGGGCTTCAGCCCGTCACGTGCGTCCGGTATGGCGCGCCCGATGATGACGCTGAGAGAATATTCAAGATACGACTTGCGCATCTCATCATTGATGCCGATAAGTTCAGCCATGTGCTCTCCAAACCTTTGCCTGGGATTCTCCCAAACTTTCTAAGCCTGCTGCCGGCAATGTGCCTTGCCGTTAAATATCAAGCTCGCGGACCTTGAGGGCGTTTTCTTCGATGAACTGCCTTCTTGCCTCCACGCGGTCCCCCATCAGCTCCTGGAAGGTATCGTCAGCCTCTTCCGCGTTTTCAATATGCACCTGGAGGAAGGTCCTGTTTTCAGGGCTCATTGTGGTGACCTGAAGCTGGTCAGGGTTCATTTCGCCAAGGCCTTTATAGCGCTGGACATGCAGCCCCTTGCGCGCTTCCTCAAGCGTCTTGCTGTACAAAACAAACATGTCAGGCGCGGCAATGCTTTCTCCATTCGAGCCTGTCAGCCTGAAAGACAGCCCGCCGCACTGGCTGCGGATGGCATTCAGCCCCTCCCAGGCATGGAGGTACATGCGCGAGAGGAAGAGCTCGGCGGCAACCCTCGTCCTGTGGCCGTTGATGTTTTCAAGGACGGCAAACACGCGGTCCCCGTCATCCTGGTGCTGCACCTCCAGGCGAAGGTCATAGCCCCGCTGCTTCAGGTACCCGCGCACGGCTTCAGAACTCAGGTTTTCAGGCGTGATGCGCTCTTCCGTTTCAATGAAGGCAAGGAACAGCTCCCTGGCGATGCCTGCCTGCTCGGCATTGGCAATGTGCGCGTCAAGGGCGTTGATGCGCTGCATGAGCTCAAACATGGCCTCGCCGCTGAACACGGCGCCGTTTTCGCCCTCCACGCGCATGCCGTCGCGGACGCGGTGGAACAGAAAGTCATTCAGCGCGTCATCATTCTTGATAAAGCGCTCCATCTTGCTGTTGAACACCCGGTACAGGGGCGGCTGCGCAATAAATAAATGCCCCCGCTCGATCAGCTCGGGATAATTGCGGAAGAAGAAGGTCAGGAGGAGCGTGCGGATATGGGCGCCGTCCACATCGGCATCGGTCATGATGACGATTTTATGGTAGCGCAGCTTCTCGTAATTCACATCGCCTTCGCCAATCCCAACGCCCATGGCGGTAATCAGGGAACGCACTTCCTCATTGGCAAGCATCTTGTCAAAGCGCGTCTTTTCAATGTTCAGGATTTTCCCGCGCAGGGGAAGGATGGCCTGCGTTTTGGGATCGCGCCCCTGCTTGGCAGAGCCGCCTGCGGAATCACCCTCAACGATGAACAGCTCGCATTCCGTGGGGTCCTTGCTCTGGCAGTCAGCGAGCTTCCCGGGCAGGCCGAAGCCTGAAAGCGGGCCTTTGCGCCGCGCCAGATCTCTGGCATGGCGGGCGGCTTCTCGGGCGTGCGCGGCATCAAGCGCCTTTTCAATGATCAGGCGGGATTCCTTGGGATGCTCCTGGAAATACCTGTCCAGCCCGGCGTAAATAACGCCGCTGACAATGCCGGCAATTTCACTGTTGCCAAGCTTGGTCTTTGTCTGCCCTTCAAACTGCGGCTGGGGAAGCTTGACCGAGAGAACGGCCGTCAGGCCTTCCCGCACGTCGTCGCCGGTAAGGGAGCCGCCCTTGACTTTCTTTGCGAGCTCGGGCTGGTTCTTGATGTAGTTGTTGATGGCTTTGGTCAGGGCGGTCTTGAACCCGGCAAGGTGCGTTCCGCCTTCCTTGGTGCGGATGTTGTTGGCAAAGGTCAGCACATTTTCCTTATACCCGGAATTGTACTGGATGGCGTAATCAACCGTAACGCCGTCGCTTTGCCCTTCGCCGCTGATGATTGGGTGCAGGCCGATTTCGCCTTCTGTAAGGTCCTTGACGAACTGCGGCAGGCCGCCGTCAGCATAAAAGGAATGCTTTTCGCCGGTGCGCTCGTCGCTGCATTCAATGCTCAGCCCGCGGTTTAAGTAGGCAAGCTCTTCAAAGCGCCGCTTCAGGATTTCGTAGGAATATTCGCAGACTTCAAAAATCTCTTCGTCCGCCTTAAAGCGCACCGTTGTGCCATGGCTGTCGGAATTGCCGACGCACTCCAGCTTGGTCTCAGGCACGCCGCGTTTGTAGCGCTGCCTCCAGACCTTGCCGTCCCTGCGGACGGTGACCTCCAGCCATTCCGACAGGGCATTGACGCAGGAAACGCCCACGCCGTGCAGCCCGCCTGAGACTTTATAGGCGGTGTTGTCGAACTTGCCGCCGGCATGCAGCTTGGTCATGACAACCTGCACGGCCGGCACGTGTTCCTTGGGATGGATGTCAACAGGAATGCCGCGCCCGTTGTCACGGATGGTGACAGAGTTGTCCAGGTGCAGCACAATTTCTATTTTGTCGCAGTACCCGGCCATGGCCTCGTCAATGGAATTGTCGACAACTTCGTACACCAGATGATGGAGACCGCGGCTGTCCGTGCTCCCGATATACATGGCCGGACGTTTCCGAACGGCCTGCAGACCTTCCAGGATAGTGATGGAATCTGCGTTATATCCGCTGTTTGGCATAAATGGCTTCCCGTATGACTAGAGTTTTGCACTGGGCGTTTTGACGCACGCCAAAACGCAAGGCGCCCCAATAAAAGGACGCAGCCGTCATCAGGCTTCTTCTTCGCCTTCGCTGTAATAATCCTGCTGGGCCATTTTCATGGGCATAAGCAAAACCGTATACCCGGGGTCATCCTCCCCGGTAATCCCGCAGGGGCCTTCTTCCCCCGTCAGCGTCAGCGTGAGCTTTTGGGAAACGTAGCGGCTGAGGATATCCAGCAGGCTCTTGGTGGGGAATACGATGCGGCTGATGGACCCGCTGTAGGCGGCGTCAAGCGATTCGCTGGCGGACCCTGTATCCTGCCCCTGGCTGGAAAGCATGAGCTCTGTGGGTCCCAGGCTGAAGGTTGTGCAGCGGTCAGCCTCCGTATTGAAGACCAGCAGGCGGTCTAAGGCTTCGCAGCAGTCCTGGCGGCTTATATCCAGCTTGGAGGCTTCGGGGGTGTCCAGACGCTTAAGGAAGGCCGTGTAGTCAGGGTACAGATAGGCGGACCTGGGCAGGCTCAGGCATTCCTGCCCGTTGCCTGAGCGGACAAAAAGCCGCTTGCTGGAGAAATTGAGCTCAATTTCATCTTCGCTCAGCCATTTTCTCAGTTCAATGACGTATTTCCTGGGAAGGAGAATGCCTTCTTCAGGCAGCTTGGAGGCAAGTTCATCATGCATGCACTGCAGCAGGGCGAACTGATGGCCGTTTAATCCGCTGATATCAATCTTGCCGTCTTTTCCGCTGGGACGGATATAGAGGCAGCCAAGCGCGTCAGCCCCCTCATCATCGCCAACGCAGAACAGCGTCTTGTCTATGGCATCCTGCAGGAAATCTCCGCTCCAGACAACAGGCGCGGCATCAGGAAACGGCGTCAGGGGCTGGAACCAGGTCGGCTCGCTGATGGGGAGGCGGTAATTCCTCCTTCCCTGCTCAACCACAAGGGAGCCAGACTTCTGATCAAGGCGGAGCGTCACTTCCCCGGCAGGCATCCTGCGCAGCAGGTCGACAAAGTGCC
This sequence comes from Desulfovibrionaceae bacterium, assembly GCA_017613475.1. GTDB lineage: Bacteria > Desulfobacterota > Desulfovibrionia > Desulfovibrionales > Desulfovibrionaceae > Avidesulfovibrio. Next base: position 5,883 of record JAGADT010000166.1, read on the forward strand.
TGCCGTTAATGCCTACGAGCCCCTCTTCGGTCACAGCTGCGTCATAGGTGCCGGTAAATTCAAGGTTCGAATCCGTTGACATGAGGATCATTTTCTGGGCTTCCGCTTTGATCCAGAGAGAACGGAGATAGGCTGCTCCTGTATTGGAAGGGATGATGTTGGCCGCTTTTTGAAGTCCGCTGATGACCTGTTCTTTTTTGACCTGTAAAAGCATGTCTTTTCCTTGTTTTTGTTATTGGTCCTGACAGAATGTTTATAACGTATGAAACCTATTGTTTTTATTTATTATTTTTGGAACAGTTAAGGTATTTTGCTGCGCACATTTCATACACTCTGAAGCTCTGTGCATGTTAGCTGTGTTCCTTCGGGCCTGTTTTGTTCGTTGCTTGATTCCTGTTGTGCGTATCTGTGTCAATATCCTGGATTAAAACGCTTTTTTTCCAAAAAAAGAGGCTCGCCTGCCTGTTTTTGTCTGCCCATGGGAAGCGCGGCGGGCGATGCCTTTTTTCTGCAGAAGGGAAGCTGTTTCAGTGGACAGGAAATGGAAAAAATGAGGCTGCCGGGAAAGCGCAGAAAACGCTGTTTTTTATGGCAGAGATTTGACCTCTCCTACCCCTGAAAATTAGCAAAAATAGCCTGTTTTGACAAGCTTTTTATGCCTCTCAGACGGACTCCAGAGAGCCTTTGAAAGGCGCTCTAGGCGGGTGGATGGAATGAGCGTTATCCAAAAATTTTTACTTTTGAAATTGTAGACAAAAAAAAGCGGACTCTATACAGAATCGAACACAACGTTCAAAAAAACGAGGCGGAAACCCCGTGCGTCATTTTTCCATTTTTCTTGCCGGATTGATTATGGCTGCGCTGTGCCTGGGATCCGGCGTGTCCGTTTTTGATGCTGTCCCCCAGGCTTACGCGAAGAAAGCATCAAGGCTTTCTTCGCGTGCGTCTTCCTCCAGAAAAGTAAAAAACGTTTCAGCCTCAAAGGCGCGTGTCCATGCCGGCAAGCCGCGCGCGCAGGGAAGGCATGAGGCCGCGGAGCACGCTGATGACATCCGTCTGACGGTTATCAGGGGGGTGATAAAATCGTCTTTTGCCAGGTCTTTGGCGGACCAGGGGGAAAAGAATATTCTCAGCGCCCGCCTTGCGCGGATATGGTCTTCAGATATTGATTTCCTGCGCGGGCTGAAAAAGGGGGACCGCTATTCAATAGTGGTGGAAAAGCGCTACGGCAAAGGCCGGTTTTTGGGATATGGGCGCATCCTTGGCGGGCGCTTTATCAACAGGGGCAGGGTCTCCCGTTTTTATTTCCTCCAGCAGAAGCACGGCCCGGCCCTGTATTTTGACGAATGCGGCGAAAGCATGAGCAAGGTCAGGGAAGCTCCGCTCGCGTACTATTCGCGCATGAGTTCCGGATACACGATGAAGCGCCGGCATCCCATATTCAGGAGGGTGATGCCACACCAGGGGGTTGACTACTCGGCGCCTGTGGGCACGCCTGTCACGTCCATTGCCGACGGGGAGGTTACAGCCGTCGGGTGGCGGGGCGGTTTTGGGCGCTCTGTGAGCGTCAGGCACGCCAATGGCGTTGAAACCATGTACTCCCACCTTTCACGCTATG
>JAGADT010000167.1 GCA_017613475.1 Desulfovibrionaceae bacterium
GCCCAAACTGTCAAGCACTTTTTTTGAAATTTTTGATTTTTATTTGCGCGGATTTTCTGAAAAGCCTGGAAGACGATCCGCTGCTGCTACTTATCCATTTGATATTGCATGACTTTTTTCAAAAAGCTGGCGGCACGGCCGCTTACAAATCCCCATGATGCGCTTCTTTATAAGATTGCCCCAAAAAGAATCGTTTGTTATGCTTTGACGTTGCCATTGGCATTCCCGCCTCCATGGCGGACTTCCTGCCCGCTCCGCCGGCTCTGGCGAGATTGCACCTCAGGCAGGCAGAATTGCCGGCAAAAATTCTATTATTGAGACAAAGGGGCTTCCTGTGAACGAGTATTCCAGCAATGACCGGCTTCTTTCCGTGGTCTGCGACACCCTGGGCGTCCATAGCGCTCTCCTCTTCCTTCCTGATGAAGACGGCGCCTATGTTGCCGCGGCCGCCTGCACGGCGAAGCCTTCCCCGATACAGGCATCCATTGCTCCGGGCAGAGGGCTTGTCGGATGGATCCTGCGCAACCGCCAGCCCCTCATCCTCAACTCCTTCGACGCCAGGCTGAGCACCCTGGGCTATTATGAATATGAAATGGAGGAGTCCATCACCGCCTTCATGGGCGTGCCCCTCACCAACGGCGGCGTGCTCTGCGTGGATGCCACGGCTGACGACCGCAATTTCAGCACCCGCGACCAGCAGCTGCTCCAGCGCTTTGCCTCCCTGGTTGAAGACCAGAGCGAAAAGCTGGATGAGGAGCAGAACAACGCCTCCATCCGCCGCTACTTTGAAACGATAGAGAAAATCCAGGCGCTCAGGGAGGAATCGCTGCCATGGCGCGGCTACCTCCAGCAGATGCTGAAGCTGCTGCTGGAATCCACGGACTACGATTACGCAGCGCTGGCCATGCGCCCTGAAGACGCCCAGTTCTTCGTGATCGAAGCCGAGTCCGAACCCTTCCTGCTTGCGGAAGACGCGCCGGAAACCTTCCCGCTGGGGTCAGGGCTTGTAGGCTGGGTCTTTACCGAAGAGCTCCCCATTTTCGCCGACGGCATTGAGACCGGCGCCGGGCCCCTCTTTGGCAAGCTTCCGCAGGACCCCATGTTCAAGCGCGCCATCTGCCTGCCTGTTGTGCATTCCAGGACTGTGTGCGGGGCGCTGATCCTGGCCAGCCAGGAGGCCCAGCCCATTCCTGACGGGCTCCGCTCCTTTGCCACCATGGCGGCGCGCGAACTCGGCTCCTACCTTGAAACGCTCTATCTGCGGCACCGCGTGCAGTCCATGCTGCCCCGCGCCCAAATGTACTTCAACAACGCGCCGCATGATCCTGATGAAGCAAACGAGACGGACGAAGAGCAGGAGATCTAGCAGACATGCCGGAAACAAGTGTTTCTGTCACGCTCCTTGCGCATACGCCTGACCCGCTGGCCCTTGTGTACGCCGCGTTCCGCCAGTGCTACTTTGCGGGAAGCGTCGCGGACATGTGGCCCCGCCTGCTCAAAGGCGAAATTTCCCGGCAGAAGCAGGCGGAGCTTGTGGACCGCGTCATGGCCTCCGGGCACACGAGCCCCATCGAGCACGTCTCCTTCACCTTTGCCCTTTCAGGCGTTTCCCGCGCGCTGACGCACCAGCTTGTGCGGCACCGCATCGCCTCCTATTCCCAGCAAAGCCAGCGCTATGTGGACGCCACTGACTTTGACTACGTCATCCCTCCCAAAATCGCGGCAAACCCCGAAGCCAAAAAGCTTTTTACCGCGTGCATGGCCCAGGTCGGCGAAGCATACACTGCCTTAAAGCAGCTCCTGGAAGAAGGGGGCAGCGCCAAGGAAGACGCGCGTTTTGTGCTCCCACAGGCGGCGGCCAGCCGCATTGTCGTGACCATGAACTGCCGTTCGCTCCTCAATTTTTTCGAGCACCGCACCTGCATGCGCGCCCAATGGGAAATCAGGGACGCCGCAGGCAAAATGCTCGCCATCTGCCGCGATGTCCTGCCGGAAATCTTTACGGCAGCCGGCCCCCGCTGCGAACGCCTGGGCTACTGCCCCGAAGGCTCGTTCAGCTGCGGGCGCTTCCCCGCCAGGGACGCCGGATAAGCCGCGCGCCCAACTCCACCGCCCCGCTGCGGATTCCGCCCGGGCCTAAAAGGAACGCTTGATGAGAATCGCCATTACCCCCCACTCATTCGCGCGGTACAGCAAACAGCCCCTGCGCATGCTTGAGGAAATGGACGTAGGCTATGTCCTTAATGACAAGGGCCGCCGTCTCACCGAAGACGAAACCATAGACCTCCTGGAAGGCTGCACCGGGCTCATCGCCGGCAGCGGGCCTGTTACCCGGCGGCTGATGGAAATGCGGCCGGGGCTCAAGGCCATTTCGCGCTGCGGCCCCACGCTGGAAAACATCGACACGGAATTTGCCGCGCAGAAGCAGATCAAGGTCACCATTGCGCCCATCGGGCACGGCACGGCCGTTGCGGAGCTGGCAGTCTCGCTGATGATCTGCCTGCTCAGGAATATCAACTCCATGGACAGGGCCATGCGGGAAGGCGTCTGGAAAAAGCGCATGGGCTGGCTGCTCCAGAACAAGAAAGTTGGCATCGTTGGCTTTGGCACCACGGGGCACACCGTTATGAAGCTGCTGGCGCCCTTCCATGCCAAAGTCGCCTACAACGACCCCTTTGTAGACGACCCCATCCCCCAAAAAATGGAGCTGGATGAGCTGCTGGAATGGGCAGACATCGTAACCCTCCACTGCCCCCGCGTTGAAGGCGGCTACCTGCTGGACGCGGGCAAGCTGGCCAGGATGAAGCCCGGCAGCCTCCTGCTCAACCTGGCCAAGGGCGGGCTTGTGGATGAAGACGCCCTGAACGGGCTGCTCCTGGCAGGGCACCTTGCCGGCGCCGCGCTGGATGTTTTTGGCAGGGAACCGTACGAAGGGCCCCTCAGGGAAAGGGACAACATCATCCTCACCCCGCATATCGGCGCCCACACGCGGGAAGCCCGCGTCATTATGGAAATGGAAGCCGTGCGCAACATCCTCAACGCCCTTTCGGAGTAAGCATACATGGCACTGAGCCTTTTGATGTTTGACTGCGACGGCGTGATCCTGGAAGCCGTTGACGTCAAGGCGGAAGCCTTTGCCAGGCTGGGCGAACCCCTTGGGCCGGAAGCCGCAGACAGGATGCGCGTTTTCCATTACATGAACGGCGGCGTCAACCGCCTGGAAAAATTCCGCTGGGTCTACCGCACCTTCTACGGCCGCGAGGCAACGGAGGCGGAACTTACGGACATGGCCAGGCGCTTTGCCGAGCTTGCCCTGGACGGAGTCCGCAAATCCGCGCTTGTCCCGGGCATTATGGACGTGCTCAGGCGCTGGCACGGCAGGGTGCCCATGGGCGTGTGCTCCGGCTCGCCGGAAGATGAGCTGCGCGGGCTGCTTGAACTCAGGGGGCTTGCCCGGTACTTCGATATCATCAGCGGCGCCCCGCCCTCCAAATCCATCCGCCTGCAGCGCATTGTGCAGGAAGCGAACATCGTTCCTGAAGACGCCGTCATGGTCGGGGACGCCTTCGCCGACCTGGACGCGGCCAAAGCCGCCGGCGCCAGGTTTTACGGAAGGGGGCCGCGCTTTGAAAACATCGGCTGCCCGTGGCACCATGACATGACCCGCCTCAACGACTGGCTGGAAACGCTCGCGCAGGACAACGGGTAAGGCAGCAGGCCACGTGCTGCGCCCTTCCGCCGGGATGCCCGGAGCCAAAGAATGTTTGATTCCTCATCGCTCAATGAAGCCCAGCTCTCTGCCGTAACGGCTGGGGAAGGCCCGGTATTGGTCATCGCCGGCGCGGGGAGCGGAAAAACCCGCACCCTTGTCCACCGCCTTGCCTGGCTGGCTGACCAGGGGGTGCCGGCTGAAAGCATGCTCCTTTTGACCTTCACCCGCAAAGCCAGCCGCGAAATGCTCCAGCGGGCGCAGGACCTTCTGGGCTACAGCCTTGGCGGCGTGCAGGGCGGCACGTTCCACGGCTTCGCCTACAATATCCTCCGCCGCCGCCCCCCCCAGTGGGCAAAAGGGCCCGTCACCGTAACGGATGCCAGCGACTGCGCCGGCATCATCCATGAATGCCGCACTGCCCTGCACATCGGCAAAGGCGACCGCTCCTTCCCAAAATCGCAAAATATCCTCGCCTTCCTGAGCAAAGCCCGCAACAAGGAGCAGGATGTCTGCGACATCCTGCAGCACGACGCCCCGCACCTGCTGCCCTATGCCGATGACCTTTCCAGCCTGGGCAAGGCGTACACGGCCTACAAGCAAGACCACTCCCGGCTGGATTACGACGACCTGCTCTTTGAGCTGGAAGCCCTCCTGCACGGGGAAGAGGGCGACCTCCTCCGGGAACGCTTCCAAACCATCCTCGTGGATGAATACCAGGATACCAACAAGGTGCAGGCCCGTCTTGTCCGCCTTCTGGCAGGCGAGCGCCGGAACGTTATGGCCGTAGGCGACGACGCGCAGTCCATTTACGCCTTCCGCGGCGCGGACGTCCGCAATATCCTGGACTTCCCCTCCCAGTTCCCGGGGGCCGCGATCATCCGCCTTGAAGAAAACTACCGCTCGACACGCCCTGTCCTGGAGGTTGCCAACGCCGTGCTTGCCGGCGCCAGCGAAGGCTACGTGAAAAACCTGTATACCAGGCGTGAAGGCGGGGACCCTGTGCGGCTGCTGCGCCCCTTAAGCGACCTCTCCCAGGCAAAAATTGTTGCGCAGCGCATCAGCCAGCTCCTGGAAAGCTACAACGCCTCGGAAATCGCCGTGCTGTTCAGGGCCGGCTTCCATTCCTACCACCTGGAAGTGGAGCTGAGCCGGCAGAACATCCCTTTCCGCAAATACGGGGGGCTGAAATATACGGAAGCCGCGCACATTAAGGATGTGCTCTCCTATGCCAGGCTGCTCATCAACCCCCTGGACCTCCCTTCCTTCCTGCGCGTTGCAGCGCTCTGCCCGGGCATCGGCCCCAAGACAGCGCAGCGCATCTACCTCGCCGCCAGCACGGGCAATACGGAACAGACAGACAAGCTGTGCGGCAAATACCCTGAGCTCAAAAAAGCCTTTTCCCTGCTGGCAGCCCTGCGCAGCGCCCCGGGATCGCCGCAGTCCGTTATGGAAACCATCATCGAGCACTACCAGCCGACGCTTGAAGATGCCTACCCTGACGACTGGCCCCGCCGCCGGCAGGGGCTGGATGAGCTGGCGCATATCGCCTCTTCCTATAAGGAGCTGGATGCCTTTGTGGCTGACCTTTCCCTGGAGAACCCGGAGGAGGATGAGCATGAAGAGGAAGACAGCATCACCCTCTCCACCATCCACTCCGCCAAGGGGCTGGAATGGGATGCCGTCATCCTCCTGGACCTTGTGGAAGACAGGTTCCCCTCCCGGCACGCGGCCGCGCATCCTGAGGAATTTGAAGAAGAACGCCGCCTCATGTACGTGGCCTGCACCAGAGCCCGCCGCCAGCTGGACCTCTGCGCGCCGCGCACGCTCTACAGCAGGCAGGAGCGCAGCACCATCAACGCCGAGCAAAGCCCCTTCCTCAGGGAACTCAACCCCAGCCAATACGAAGAATGGCTTGAGGGCTATGATGGAAGGCTCAGCCTGCGCGAAACGGATGCGCGCCTTGCCGCATGGCGGGCAGAGCCCGCGCCGTCCCCCGCCATGCCGGCATTCAGGCGGGCCAGGCAGGATGGGCAGCCGGCCCCGCAGGAAAAAAGCGCGGCAAAGGCTCCCGGCTATTGCGGCTACTGCCGCCACAAAATTTTTGGGCGGGGGAAAATTATCGAGCAGCTTCCGCCTGACAAATGCCGCGTGCATTTCCCCGGGCTGGGGCTCAAAGTCATCCTGACCCGCTTCCTGACCATGGAGGATCCCAAGGCATGACGCCCCTTATTCCGGATGATGAGCAAAAAAAGCGTGCGGACCGCATCCTTGAGCTGCTCAAAAAGCGCTATCCCTCCATCCGCCCGCACCTTGCCGCCGGCAATGGCTGGGAACTGCTTGTGGCAACCGTCCTTGCCGCGCAGTGCACGGATGCCAGGGTCAACCTCGTAACGCCGGAGCTGTTCCGCCGCTGGCCGACGCCCGCAGCCCTGGCGCAGGCAGGGCAGGAAGAACTTGAAAGCGTCATCCATTCCACAGGATTTTACCATAACAAGGCCGCCAACCTCATTGCCGCCGCAAAGCGCGTGAGCGAGGTGTATGGCGGCAGCGTGCCCCAAAGCCTCAGCGAGCTTGTCACCCTGCCTGGGGTGGCACGGAAAACCGCGAATGTCGTGCTCTGGGGGGCCTTTGGCATCAACGAAGGGCTGGCTGTGGATACCCATGTCGGGCGCATCGCGCGCCGCCTTGGGTTGACAGGCAGCACCGACCCCGTCCGCGTTGAAAAGGATCTCATGCGCCTTTTCCCGCAGGAAGAATGGGGCGGCATCAACCACCGCCTGGTCTGGTTCGGGCGCGAAATCTGCCCGGCCCGCAGCCCTCATTGCAGCTGCTGCGAAATGGCGGTATTTTGCCCTTCCGCACCACAAAACAACGAGGATTCCTCATGCTGAAAAAAATACTCCTTTCGCTTCTCATCTGCCTGATGTCCGCCTCAGGAGGCTTTGCGGCCGACCCCCTGATTGCGGAGATCCAAAGCACCTATGAAAAAATGAAGACCTTCACCGGCTCCTTCACGCAGGAACTGAAACACCGCGAAACAGGCTCCACCGAACGGCGCACAGGCACGCTCATTTTCAAAAAGCCGCTCAGCGTCCGCTGGGAAACCGTTTCCCCCTTCCCTGAACTGCTTGTGATCAACAGCAATGAGGTGTGGGACTACCTGCCTGATGAAGAGCTGGCCTACCGCCACAACCGCAATGTCGTGCACGGCTCAAAATCCATTATCCAGGTCGTCACCGGGCAGTCGCGGCTGGACAAGGATTTTGACGTGGAACGCGAGGCCGATCAAAACGGCCTTGCCGTCCTCCGCCTTTATCCAAAGGAACCTTCCACGCAGCTGGTTGAAGCGCTGCTCATTGTGGACCCTGCCACAAAGCTGCTGCGCAGCGCGGAAACCGTTGACTTTTACGGCAACATCAACCGCATCACCTTTTCGCGGCTGACGCCAAACGCCCCCGCGCCCGCAGAGTCCTTTACCTTCACGCCGCCAAAGGGCGTGACGATTGAAGACCGCCGGAAAGACAGCAAGTAGCCCTCTTTCCCATTTGCCCGTTTCAGCACATCCAATGCGGAGAGCCTGGAATCCTCCCGATTCAGGCTCTCCCCTTTCAATAATCCCAGGGATTGGAAAATATACCTACCCAGGCAGGCTTTGCATGAACACGCCAACGGCCAGCATCATCATGCCCGTGTACAATGCGGAACCCTTCCTTGCGGACACCATCGCTTCCGTACTGCGCCAGACCGTAAGGGATTTTGAGCTGATACTCGTTGATGACGGCTCATCAGACGCATCCGTTTCCATCGCGCGCGGCATGGATGACCCGCGCATACGGATTATCCTGCATGAAAAAAACCAGGGCGTGGCCGCCGCCACAAACACCGGCTACGCCGCCGCCAAAGGGGACTATATCCTCCCCATGGACCACGACGACCTCGCCATGCCCAGGCGCCTTGAATGCCAGCTTTCCTTCCTTAAAAAGCACCCGGAGCTGGATGGCTGCGGCGCGGGGCACATCACGCTCTCGCCCTGCGCATGGCTGGACAGGCAGCGCGCGCGCGTAAAATCGCTGTCAAGCCGCTTCATCCCCTCCAGCCAGGCTGCCTGCGAAGCCCTCTGGGGCGGCATCCTCTTCAATCCCACGCTCTGCTTCAGGCGGAAGACGCTGCAGCTGGCGGACCATTGGTGGGACAGCCGCCTTTCCGCCGGCGCGGATGACGAATTTTACGGGCGCCTCATTGCAGCCGGGGCCAGGTTCTGCGTGCTGCCTGATGTTGTCCTGCGCTACAGGCGCCACGCGGGGAACCTTTCCCGCCGCTCAAAGGAGCGCACCCTCGCCGCCCGCTCAGCTACAGCACTGGCCGGGCTTGCCCGCCTGCTTCCTGACGCGGCAGAGAATCAGAAAAAACTGCACGCCGCCATCGCCACGCGCGACCGCAGCCTCCTGACGCCTGAACGGCTGCCAGAAATCACCTCCTTCCTGCGCGAAATGCTGCAGGCCAATGCCCGCGGCGCCGGCCTTGATGAAGAAGCCTTAAAAGGCGTCATGGCCCGGCACTGGAGCCGCGTCTGCGCCATTGCCGGATGCAAAAACCTGCCGGCAGCGTTCCGCGCCTACTACGGATTCACAGAACTGCGTCGCTACCTCCGCTCGCCGTTCTTTCTGCTCTACCAGTGGCAAAAAAGACGGTTGAGCCGCCTTTCAGGCCTGCGCTGAATAAGCAAAAAACCGGCTGGCACATGGAAACCACGCGCCAGCCGGCCATGACCGTTTCCGACGGCAGAACGCTTATTTGCTGGCCGGAAGCTCCTCCAGGGCAGCAGCCAAATCCGCCTTAAAACCATCCTCAGCATACCACGCGGCAACCTCCACGCCATTCTGCCGGATACTATCCATGACAGGAGAGGCGTATTCCCTGCACGCCATCTCCAAAACGCGCGCCATGTCTTCAGCATCCCTCGGATTGCCGTACAAGGCATACAGACCCTGCTTTCCTCCCGCGCCCCGATGAAACATGTGGTACTCAGGGATATCGGAAAGGACGCAGAGCATCCCGCAGGCCATGCCCTCCACCGCAGGCAGGCCAAAGCCCTCCATCAGCGACGGCGAAAACAAAATATGCGACGTGCGGCATAAGCGGATCAGCGCGTCATGGGGAAGGCAATGGAGGGATTCGTCAACGTATGCGGCCAGGTCCGCAGGCAGAGGCTCTCCCGTAGAAACATGCGTAATAAAAACAGGCGTGCGCTGCCTGAGGAGCTTCAGCGCTTCCAGGCCAAGGCGGATGTTTTTGAACGGGACAGCGTGGCTGCCGACCATGACAATGCGGCAAGGCGGAATGGGCGGCGCGGACTCCCCCTGCCTTGGCGGCAGGTTCAGGACGTTCCGCACCATCCTGGAAGCATGACCCATGGACTTCAGCGAAGCTTCAATATTCCACGAAACACTCCAAAAGACATCCGGCAGGCTGTACGCTTTTTTCAGCGCGGCCATATCCCTGGACTGGCGCATTCCCAACACAAGGCGGCCAAGAGGCCAGGCGTACTTGGCCCGGGACCTCTCTGCCTCGTAATAATAGCCCATCTCCTCAACATGCCGGCTCTGGACAAGAAAAACCAGCAGCGGCACATGGGGCCTGAGCCTGGGGAGGTCAGGATAATGGCAGGCCACAACAACATCCGGCTGAAGGTCCCGGACAGCGGATACGCTCTCCAGCTTTTGCGTGGGGACATCAATCTCGTAGCTGTCATCCTGCTTCAGGAAAGCCAGAACGGCCTCATGGCCCATTTCGTTCAGCGCACGCACATGCCGCATGAGCACAAGCGTGCCGCCGCTCAGCGAAAACGAAGAGATGAAATAAACAAGACGCATATTCTCTTTTCCCTTTGAAAAAAACCGTGTCCTGCAAAAAATTTCTTTCCACCGCCAACGCCGGATTAACACAAAAGCCGCCCCCAGACTTTCTTACAGGGCGGCTTTTTTGCAACACGCAGCTCTGCGATCCCCAAAGGGAAGCCAGAGCAAACATTTGGGGCATCTTAACTGTTCGCGGCGCGAAGCGTCTCCTCCACCACGCCAAGGGCGGCAGAAACCTGCTGCCCCATGCCGGCAAAGGTCCGCACCAGGAGAAGCAAGCGCTCCGTCGAGAGCCTTATGCGGCGGAACCCATCATTAACCGTGCAGTAATGCCCCTGCACGGAAACGCAGTAAGCCCGGCGGCTTTTCTCGCGTCCGCGCCCTGTGACAATAACATATACCTGATCATTGGATGACGTCACATACAGTGTCTGCCGCGTCAGCGCACCGGTCTCTTCATCATACCAGGAGCCACCGGCAAACTGCCGCCCCACAAAACGCAGTGTCGTACCGTTATCCAGGCGCAGCGACACCTGCTCCAGCGCCGTCCCCCACGCTGAATCTGAAGCGCCAAACCCCGCGTCATTCATCATCTAACCCCTCATCAGCACATATTCATGAAACAGCTTGCACCAGCATCACTTTCCTTTTCGGTAGCATTCCCTCTGGCAATGTGTCAATGAACATTCCTTTTTATGGAAAAATAAGATCCATTAAGGTAGCCAGCACCTCATTGGAAAGCAGCATGCCCTTTGCTGTCAGCCGCAGCCTGCCTGCGGAAATCAATGCCAGCCCGGAGCTCTCAAGCTCATGAAGAAACGCCTTAACCTGCGGAAGCTCCCACGCCTCCCCACACATGGCAGCGCCGTCCGCCGTGCGCAGGCCAAGCATAAGGCGCTCCTCTTCCAGGCGCCGCTGGTCCAGCTCCTCCCTTTCAGGCCGGGCGCGGCCCCTGGCAACCTCCAGCCACGCTTCCAGGCCAGGAGGGTTTGCCCAGCGGACGCCTTTCCGCGTAGAAACGGCTGCGGGCCCCAGCCCCAGGTACTCCTCCCCCTTCCAGTAGCCGCAGTTGTGGCGGCACATGCATCCCGGCCGGGCAAAATTTGAAATCTCATAGTGCCTGAAGCCAAGCGCTTCCATCCGCGCGGCGCCTTCCAGATACATGGCAGCCAAAATTTCCTCAGGCGGAAGGGAAATATGCCCCCGGGCCTCCGCCTCAGCCAGCGGCGTCCCTGGCTCAAGGGTTAATCCGTATGCGGAAATATGGCTGGGCTCCAGGGCAGCTGCCGCATCGATCTGCCCAAGCCAGCCTTTCAGCGTCTGCCCGGGAAGCCCCCACATCAAATCCACGCTCACGTTTTCAAAGCCGGCGGACCTTGCCGCATCCAGCGTGCGCACAGCATCTTCCGCGCTGTGGATCCTGCCCAGCATGCGGAGCATCCCTTCATCCAGGGACTGCACGCCAACGGAAAGCCTGTTGAACCCTGCCACCGCCAAATCTTTCATGAAACCTGGGCGGAGCAGGGACTCAGGATTGCCTTCAATGGAGATTTCGGCATCCTCCGTCAGGGCAAAATGCCTGCCAATGCTTTCCAAAAGCGAGGACAGATCCAGCGCCGAAAGCAGGCTTGGCGTTCCGCCCCCAAAAAACACGGACGTCACAGGTTCGCCCCTGGATTCAGTGCCGCGCCGCACAAGCTCAGCCAGCAGTCCATCCAGATAGCTGCGGATGCGCTCTCCGCCGCCATTCCCCAGCGGTTCCGAAAAAAACGCGCAGTAGCGGCACTTGCTCCTGCAGAACGGCACATGGATATAGAGCATCATGGCATGGACCCTGCGTTGAGGGCTGCTGCCGCGCCAAAAGGCCAGGCGGGCTCCCAGAGCAGCGGCAAACCCACGTGTTTATCATATAATTATCTGTATTTATTACATTATTTTTTAGATGAGAAAAGGCGTCAATGGTGATATGGTATATTCCGCAATATGGATTCTGCCCTGTACAGCTGCTCAAAGAGCACAACGCGCGCCAGTTCATGCGGCAGCGTCAGGGGCCCGAAGGCAATCAAATGCCGGGCAGCGCGGCGCACGGAGTCGTCATAGCCAAACGCGCCGCCAATAATGAAGCAGGGCACGCGGTTCACGTCCTCAGACAGCGCAGACAAAAATGAGGCAAATTCCCGGGACGTGCGGCATGTTCCGCGCTCGTCAAGGCAGATGGGGATGTCCTCCGGGGTCAACGCATCCAGGATTGCGCGGCTTTCCCTGGCTGCACGGTCAGCAGGGGAAAGCGAAGGGTCCGCGTCCCTGAGGCAGGTTTCCGTCAAGCGGCGCCAGCGCACCAGGCGGGAACGGTAATAGTCCGCCGCATCTTTCCAAAAGGGCGTGCGCAGGCGGCCAACGGCCAGGATCCGCAGGGGCTTAAGTGTCATGAAAGGCTCCTTCAGCGCTTTCGCGCCATGCAAAAGCCATGCAGCAGGCTCTGCCCGGATTTTGCAAAAATCGCCCCTTCCGCCAGGGAACGATGATATGTGCCAGGGAATGCACGGGCGGGATATACCGGTCACGGGAGGTTCAAACGATGAAAGACAGCCTAAAGCCAATGCAGGCGCCGGATACCGCAGGACTTCCGCTGATTTCTTTCGAACGCGCCGTGGAGCTGATGCGCGCTTCAATCCCCGTCATTTTCCCGACGGAAACCCTTTTCGGATTGGGCAGCAGGGCGCTTGACGCAGACGCCTCAGCCAGGGTTTTCCGCGCCAAGCACCGTTCCACCGTCCGCCCGCTGCCCCTCATCCTTGGCGAATGGGAACAGCTTGACCAAATCGCCAAGGCGCCCGCGTTTATCATGCCGCTCCTTGAAAAATTTTGGCCCGGCCCCCTTTCCGTGCTCTTTCCCGCAAGGCTGCGCGTGCCGGAAGTGCTGACAGGGGGCACGGGGCACGTGGCCGTGCGCTTGTCTTCACACCCCGTGGCAGCGGCGCTGGCCCGTGCCGTAGGCGAACCCATCACTGCCAGCAGCGCGAATATCAGCGGGCGCCCCGCTGTCAGGCAGGCTTCTGAACTTGACCCTGAGCTGTTTGCCGCAGTGGGGGGTGTCCTGGATGAAGCGCCCATGCCGGCAGGCGGCGCGCCTTCCACGCTCATTGCCATAAACGAACAGCAGCGCATCGTTGTGCGCAGGGAAGGCGCCATTTCCTGCAGGCAGCTCATTGAGGCGGGTTTCCCCCTGGAAAACGGAGCTTAGCCAAAGGCACCCTTACGCTGGATTGAAGCCTGCCGGACGGCAGCCGTTTTCAGTTCTCAGGCTGCGCAGCAGGCGCAATCCTGCCCGGCGGGGGGAACCTAGCAATTTGCTCTTTCGTTGACAACACCATGGCTATGGACTACGCTTTTTTCTTATCCATTTCATACCATTCCATCCATACGGAAGAATTTGCCATTCCCGGTTTCAACCCGCACTGCGGGAGTTTTTAAGTATATTTGAGGAGGAGCCGTGGCCACGATACTCTGCAAGGCACTGACTTTTGACGACGTGCTGCTGATGCCCAATTATTCTGAAGTCACACCTGATATGGTGGATGTGCGCGCATCGCTCACGCCTGACATTACGCTGAACATCCCCCTGATTTCAGCCGCCATGGATACGGTTACCGAATCGGCCATGGCCATTTCCATGGCACGGGCGGGGGGCATTGGCATCATCCATAAAAACATGCCCATTGACCGCCAGGTGCTTGAGGTTGCCAAGGTCAAGAAGTCTGAAAGCGGCATGATCCTCGACCCCATCACCGTGCATCCCGACGACACCGTTGCCGAAGCGCTCGACCTCATGCAGACCTACCGCGTGTCCGGACTGCCCGTTATTGATGGAGAAAAGTCCCTGGTAGGCATCCTCACCAACCGCGACGTGCGCTTTGTGGAAGACCTCGAGGGCACGCTTGTGCGTGAAGTCATGACGCACGAAAACCTGGTCACCGTCTCCCCCGGCATCACGCTTCAGGAAGCCAAGCGCCATCTGCACGCCCACCGCATTGAAAAGCTGCTTGTTGTTGACGAAAATGGGCAGCTTGCCGGGCTCCTGACCATGAAGGACATCGACAAGGTCCAGAAGTACCCCAACGCCTGCAAGGATTCCCAGGGGCGGCTGCGCGTTGGCGGAGCCATCGGCGTCGGCAAGGATTCGCTCCCGCGGGCTGAAGCCCTGCTCAACGCCGGCGTTGACGTCCTGGTTCTCGACTCAGCGCACGGGCATTCCCGCAACATCATCAACGCCGTGCGCGACGTGCGCGAGGCCTTCCCCAACTGCCAGCTCATCGCCGGCAACGTAGCCACCTACGAAGCCGCCCAGGCGCTGTTCCAGGCCGGGGCCAACACGGTCAAGGTCGGCATAGGACCGGGCTCCATCTGCACCACCCGCGTCGTGGCTGGCGTTGGCGTCCCGCAGATTACGGCCATTATGGAATGCGCCCGCGCAGCCCGCGAGGCAGGCCGCACCATCATTGCCGACGGCGGCATCAAATTCTCCGGAGACATGGTCAAGGCGCTTGCCGTGGGTGCGAATTCCGTCATGATCGGAAGCCTCCTTGCCGGCACGGATGAAAGCCCGGGCGAAACCATCCTCTACCAGGGCAGGACGTATAAAATCTACCGCGGCATGGGCTCCATCGACGCCATGAAGCAGGGCAGCTCCGACCGTTATTTCCAGGAAAAATCCAAGAAACTGGTCCCGGAAGGCATAGTCGGCCGCGTACCGTACCGCGGTCCCGCGTCCGAAACGCTGTACCAGCTTGTGGGCGGGCTGCGTTCGGGCATGGGATACTGCGGCGCCCAGACGCTCGCTGACCTGTACGAAAAAGCCAGGCTGGTGGAAATCTCCCCCGCCGGGCTCCGTGAAAGCCATGTTCACGACGTCATCATTACCAAGGAAGCGCCAAACTACCGCGTAGACAACGCGTAGCGGCAAGCCAAGCTCCAGAACGTGCCGCCTTAAGGAATACGTTTTCCAGGGAGTCCCCATGTCAAGCAAAGTCGTCATCATCGACTACGGATCTCAGGTTACCCAGCTCATCGCCCGGCGTGTGCGCGAAGCTGGAATCTATTCCGAAATCCACCCCTGCACCGTTACGGCAGAGGCTGTGCGCGCCATGAAGCCCTCGGCCGTCATCCTCTCCGGAGGCCCTGCCAGCGTGGGAGAAAAAGACGCCCCCCAGCTGGATGCGGGGCTGCTGGAACTGGGGGTTCCGGTGCTTGGCATCTGCTATGGCATGCAGCTTCTCGCACGCCACCTCGGCGGGCGGCTGGAACAGTCGCAAACCCGTGAGTATGGCCCTGCCAACCTCACCATGCTTATCGACTGCCCCCTGTGGAACGGGCTCGACCGCTCCATCCCCTCCCGCGTATGGATGTCCCACGGCGACACGGTAAAAACGCCGCCCCCGGGGTATGCGGCAGCGGCCCGCACCGAAACGCTGGAAGTTGCCGCCTTTGCACCGCTGGATGCCAAGGCAGCGCCCATCTTTGGCGTGCAGTTCCACCCGGAAGTCCACCATTCGGCAGATGGCACAAAAATGCTGCGCAATTTCCTTTTCGACGTTGCGCACATTACGCCGGACTGGAGCATGACCTCCTTTGTGGAACGCACCGTGCGCGACGTAGCCGCCAAGGTTGGCAACAGGCATGTTGTGTGTGCGCTTTCCGGCGGCGTGGACTCCACCGTTGTGGCCGTGCTCCTGCACAAGGCCATTGGCCGGCAGCTCCACTGCATTTTCGTTGACAACGGCGTGCTCCGTGCCAATGAAGGAGAAGAAGTCGTCACATTCCTTAAGGAGCACTTTGACCTCAACCTGACCTTTGTTCAGGCCCAGGACCGTTTTCTTGACCTCCTCAAGGGCGTGGATGACCCGGAAAAGAAACGGAAAATCATCGGGCATACCTTCATCGACGTGTTTGATGAAGAGGCCAGGCGCATCGGCAAGGTTGACTTCCTGGCCCAGGGCACGCTCTACCCCGATGTCATCGA
>JAGADT010000168.1 GCA_017613475.1 Desulfovibrionaceae bacterium
AGCGGCTCTGAAAACGCGCCCAGGGAATCCGCCGTGACAACGGGGATATCCAGCCCCGCCTCAAGGAGCAGGCTTTTGCGCCTGGGCGAGGCGGAGGCGAGGATAAGGGGGCGGAGCGCATGGAAGAGCTGGGGAGCCAGTGCCGCTTTCATGATGTTTTCTCAGCCATGGGTTTTTGAGCAAGCGTTCTTTCAGGCAAAGGGCTACAAGCGGGCGCGCCGCCTTCAGCCATTTTTTTGCGAAAGCCTGAGGCTGCCTTATTTGCTGAACGTGCCGGCGGCGCCGGCGAGCCAGGCTTCCAGGTCGCTGATCTGGCGGGCCACGGACTGCGGGCCCGTGCCGCCGGGAGCATTGCGGCGGGCAACGGCCGCGGCGTAATCCAGCACGCCGTACACGTCTTCCTCAATGCGGTCGCAGAGGTTTTTCAGGTCGCTGAGCTGCAGCTCTTCAAGGCGGACGCCGCGGTCTTCCGCCAGGGCCACGGCGTGGCCCGTGATGTTGTGGGCTTCGCGGAAGGGAATGCCTTTGCCCACCAGGTAGTCGGCCAGTTCCGTTGCGTTGAGGAAGCCTTTCCTGAGGGCGTCATTCATCCTTTCCGTATCAAACGTCAGGGCGGCAAGCTGCCCTTCCATCAGCGAAAGGGAGGCCGAAACCGTGGTGTCCGTATCGAGGAAAGGCTCCTTGTCTTCCTGCAGGTCGCGGTTGTAGGTGAGGGGCAACCCCTTGAGGATGGTCAGCATGGCTGTGAGGTTGCCGTAGACCCTGCCCACCTTGCCGCGCATGAGTTCGGCCACGTCGGGGTTCTTTTTCTGCGGCATGATGGAGGAGCCGGTGGCGTAGGCGTCCGGCAGGCGCACAAAGCCGAAGGCCGGGTTGGCCCAGTAGATGATTTCCTCGCAGAAGCGCGAAAGATGCATCATGATGGTGCTGGCGCAGAACAGCGCCTCAAGCACAAAGTCGCGGTCGGAAACGGCGTCCATGCTGTTATGGAAGGTGCCGTACATGCCAAGCTGCTCCGCCACCAAGGCGGGGTCCAGGGGGTAGGTGGTGCCTGCCAGCGCCGCCGCGCCAAGGGGGCTTATGCGGGTGCGCTTTTCGCAGTCAATGAGGCGCTCGGCATCCCGCGTGAACATCCAGGCATAGGCCAGCAGGTGCTGGGCCAGGCTCACGGGCTGGGCGGGCTGCATGTGCGTGCAGCCGGGCAAAAGGGTCTGCCGGTGCTTCTTGGCCTGCGCAAGGAAGCCTGCGGCGAGCTTTACGCAGAGTTCGTGCCAGACGCGCAGCCTGTCTGAAACAAAGAGCCTGAAATCCAGCGCCACCTGGTCATTCCGGCTGCGGCCCGTGTGCAGCTTTTTGCCCACGTCGCCCACGAGTTCCGTCAGGCGGGACTCGATGTTCATGTGCACGTCTTCCATTTCCTTTTTCCAGGAAAAGGTCTCGTCTTCAATATCGGCCCGGATCTTATCCAGCCCGTCTGTCAGGATCTGCGCTTCTTCCTGGGTGAGCACGCCCTGCCTGGCCAGCATGCGGGCGTGGGCCTGCGAGCCGCGGATATCCTGATCGTAGAGTGCGGAATCATAGGAAACAGACTGGGTGTAGTCTTCAACGTCGGCGGCGGTTCCCTGTTTGAACCGCCCTCCCCAAAGCTTGGTCATGGCTGGCCTCGATGCGTTAGTGCGTGCAGGGCGGCAATGCCGCTTTTATGTTTTTCCTTAGCCGTGGGCTTCTGGAAAGCCTCTGCCCATGCGATTGAATAAAGGCGGCAATGCCGCCTTTATTATTTTTTCTCAGCCATGGGCTTCTGGAAAGCCTTTGCCCATGGCTGGAGAATAAGGGCGGCGTGCCGCCTAGTGCTTGCGGATGCGCTTATAGCCGTAGATCCTGAGCGAGTTCAGCTTGATGAATCCGGCGGCGTCGTGGTGGTCGTAGGTGCCGCATTCTTCAAAGCTCGCGATGTCGTGGCAGTAGAGGGTGAATGGAGATTCGCGGCCAACGGGCCAGGCCATGCCCTTGTAGAGCTTCAGGCGCACGGTGCCTGTTACGCGCTGCTGCGCCTGGTCCATGAAGGCCTGCATGGCTTCGCGTTCAGGGGCGAACCAGTAGCCGTTGTAAATGGAGTCGGCGTAGGCGGGCATGATGGTGTCGCGCACGCGCATGGTCTGGCGGTCAAGGCAGATGCCCTCAAGGTCCTGGTGGGCCACATGCAGGATGGTGCCGCCGGGCGTTTCGTACACGCCGTGGGACTTCATGCCCACATAGCGGTTTTCAACCATGTCAACGCGGCCGATGCCGTGGCGGGAGCCGAATTCGTTGAGCTTGGCCAGGAGAGACGCGGGCGAGAGCTGTTCGTCGTTAACGGCAACGGGGTCGCCGTGCTCGAAATCTATGGTGATGTATTCCGGCTCGTTGGGCGCCTGCTCAACCGGAACAGCCATGACGTGGGAGAGGGGCAGGGGTTCCTGCCACGGGTCTTCCAGCTCGCTGCCCTCAAAGCTGCAGTGCAGGAGGTTGCGGTCCATGCTGTAGTGCTTGTTGCTGCTGCTGACCGGAATGCCGTGCTTTTCGGCAAATTCGTTCAGCTGCTTGCGGCCATGCAGGTCCCATTCGCGCCAGGGCGCGATAATGCGCAGGTCCGGAGCCAGGGAAATGGCGGACATTTCAAAGCGCACCTGGTCGTTGCCCTTGCCGGTTGCGCCGTGGGCGATGGCGTCGGCGCCTTCAGCGCGGGCGATTTCCACAAGGCGCTTGGCAATGAGCGGGCGGGCGATGGAGGTGCCCATCAGGTAGCGGTTTTCATAGATGGCGCCGGCGCGCATCATGGGGAACACGTAATCGCGTACAAACTCTTCGCGCAGGTCTTCCACATAGGCCTTGCTGGCGCCGGTGCGCAGCGCCTTTTCATCAACGCCGTTGAGGTCGTCTTCCTGACCTAGGTCCGCGGTCATGGTGATGACTTCGCAGCCATAGGTTTCAATGAGCCATTTGAGGATGACGGAGGTATCCAGGCCGCCTGAATAGGCCAGCACGACTTTTTTGACTTTATTCGCGGGCATAAAAGGACTCCTTGGGAGTTAATGTCATAACAAAATAATAAGATAAACCCGCAGACCTGGGAAGTCAAACGGGGCGGCATAGCCGTTTTTATTCATGCGCGTTCCGCAGGGGCTTTTATAAAGGTCTTTAGCTGGCTGCAATTGGGCAAAAGGCTACGGATGCCCTGTTTAGACGCAGGGATTATGCTTTTTCTCTCCGCCGATGGTTGTTGACGGGCCGTGCCCCGGGAAAACGCGGGTCTCATCCGGGAGCGTGAAAAGCTGTTCCTGAATTGAGGTCTGGATGGCTTTTGCATCGCCGCCGGCAAGGTCGGTGCGGCCGATGGAGCGGTAGAAGAGCGTATCTCCGGAAATGACGGCGCCTTCTTCCGGCAGGTACAGGGCAAGGCTCCCCGGGGAATGCCCCGGAGTCATGCGGATTTCTCCGGTGATGCTGCCAAATTGGCATGGTCCGGCGGCAATGGCCTCTGGGGTGAAGGGCGGGACTGGCGGCAGCCCCCACCTGGCAGTATGGCTGGCGGAGACCTCGAGCAGCGGAAAATCCCCGGCGGAGGCATACGCCGTGACGGGGGGCGGCCCGGCCATAAGCTCCGCCGCGCCGTAGATGTGGTCGAAATGGAGGTGGGTCAGCAGCACGGCCCTGAGCGAGAGGGCGTTTTCCTTAAGGAAGGAAACAACCTCGTCCAGTCCGCCGATGGCATCGCTGTCTTTGCAGGAACTCGTTTGGCTAAATCCGCCGAGGGATGGCGATGAATGAGAGCGGCATTGCCGCCCGCCGGGGTCAACCACAAGGGCGTCTCCGTTTTTATGCACAACATAGCAGTTTGTCTGTAAGGGACCGATGGGGAATACGGTGATAGGCATGGGCGTTCCTTTCTGGGGGCGCTGCCCCTTTTTTTATTTATTTGGCACAGCAAATGCCTTCGCGAAGTTAAATATGTAAAGGGAGCAATGCCTCAACATGCAAACTGGAGGGAAGTATAGCCTGAATTGTCGAGGACGTACAGCGTTGTGGCTGGACTCAGGCTATGTCGTTCGGTTTATGGTTTGTTACGCTGATCTGTTTATTAGCCCCCATCATACCTTAGATTTTTCAGTGTTTATTGAGGGATACGCATGGAAAAGCGCCAATGCCGCCTCTTTACAAAACGCAGGCTTTTGATAAAAATGAAAATTTCAGGACGTAAGCCAGCGTAAGGCGTTTGCCTTAGCCGGATCTATTTTTTAATGAACTGTTTTTTCCCGAGGTCGATACCATGCGTGCAGAGCAGTGCCTTGAAGCGGCGTTGAAAACCATCTTGGCCGGATACGAACTCTCCTGGCCGGAGAAGACCGTGATTGAACCGCCTAAGGACGCCCGCCATGGGGATCTGGCGTCGAATGTCGCCATGGTGGCGGCAAAGCAGGCCAAAATGCCCCCCCGCGACCTGGCGGCGAAGATCGCCGGGGACCTTGCCGACAAGGACGAGGCCATAGCCGGCGCGGAAATTGCCGGCCCGGGCTTTTTGAATGTTTCTTTCCGCCCGGCATTCTGGCAGGAAGTTGTGCGCAGGGTGGAGCAGGCTGGGGCTACCTTTGGTTCCAGCTCGGCCTGCGCCGGGAAAAAGGTGCAGGTGGAATTTGTTTCCGCCAACCCCACAGGGCCGCTGCATATCGGGCACGGGCGCGGCGCAGCCGTTGGCGACAGCCTCATCCGCCTGCTGCGTTTTGCCGGCTGCGAGGCTGAAGCCGAATATTATATTAACGATGCGGGCCGCCAGATGCGGCTCCTGGGGCTTTCCATCTGGCTGCATGTGAAGGAGCAGTCCGGGCAGCAGGTGGAATGGCCTGAAGAGTATTACCGCGGTGCGTATATCGCCGACATCGCCCACGACCTCTTGGCCGCCTACCCCCGCCTGGCCTCCCTTCCTGATGATGAAAGCCGCGAATACTGCTATGAGCATGGCATGAAGCAGATTTTTGACGGCATCAAGGAAGACCTCGTGACGTTCCGCGTGCATCATGACGTGTGGTTTTCAGAAAAGACGCTGGTGGACGGCGGGGCGGTTGACGCGGCGTTCAGCCTGCTGGAAAAGGCGGGGCTGCTTTTTGAAGAGGGCGGCGCGCTGTGGTTCCGCACAACGGCTTTTGGCGATGATAAAGACCGCGTGCTGCGCAAGTCCGACGGAACGCTGACCTATTTTGCTTCGGATATCGCCTACCACTGCAACAAGTTCAGCCGCGGCTTTGACAGGGTTGTGGACGTGTGGGGCGCTGACCACCATGGCTACATTCCGCGCATGAGGGCTGCGGTGCAGGCCTTGGGCCAGCCCAGGGAAGCCTTTGACGTGGTGCTGATCCAGCTCGTAAACCTGCTCAAGAACGGCGAGCAGATCACCATGTCCACCAGGGCCGGCAAGTTCGAGACGCTGGCCGACGTGGTCAGCGAAGTCGGCGTGGACGCCACGCGCTTCATGTTCCTTTCGCGCAAGTCTGACAGCCCGCTTGATTTTGATCTTGATCTCGTGCGCCAGCGCAGCATGGAAAACCCCGTGTATTATGTCCAGTACGCCCATGCCCGTATCTGCGCGGTGCTCCATAAGGCGGAGGAGAGCGGCATTTCCCTCCCTGAACTTTCTCTGCCTGAGCAGCTGAAGCCCCTTGAAGCCAAGGAAGAGCTTGCCATGCTGAGGCGGCTGGACCGCTTTGAGGATACGGTCCTGGGGGCTGCCGAACAGCTTGCGCCGCACCATATAAGCCATTATCTGATGGAGCTTTCCGGCCAGCTGCACAGCTATTACGCAAACCACCCCGTCCTGCAGGCGGGCGATGATTCCGTGGTCATGGCCAGGCTCCTGCTCCTCCGCGCCGTGCGCCAGGTGCTTGCCAATGGCCTGGAGCTGTTGGGTGTGAGCGCCCCTGACAGCATGTAGACCAGCGGATGGAGAAACGCCATGTCTGTGCTAAAAAAAATATTTTCTTCGGGCAGGGACGGATCAGGTTCTGCCAGCGGAGCTTCCGCCGGCAGGCGGCGCACCCCCAGCCTTTCCGAAAGGGAAGCCAATGATTCATGGAAAGGCTTTACCTTTACGCTGGGTCCCGGGCTTCTTTTGGCTTCCTGCCTGGGGTTTCTCGTTATCCTGGCCTGGGTTTTCGTGTTTGGGGTGATCGTTGGCCGCGGGCTGAACCCCGAAACGCAGATGCCCGGCGCCTCCATCATGAACCAGTGCGAACCCAGGCAGGAGAATGAGCCAAAGCCCGAAATACTCAAGCCTGAAGAACTGACGTTTTTGAACGATCTCAAGCAGCCGGGCGGAAAGAAGCTGCCGATTCCTTCCGCCAAGCCGGAAAAGCCCCAGGAAAGCTCTGCTCCTTCGCAGGATACTCCGCCGCCCCCACCACCTGTTAAGCCTGCTCCGCCGGCTCAGGCTGGTCCAAGCTACAATTACGTTTTCCAGGTGGCGGCCTATAAATCGGAGGAGCCAGCCAACCTGCTGCGCAAAAAGCTTGAATCTGTTGGTCTGCGCTCAACCCTTGTGGGCGGGAAAGGCCAGAAGGGCGGCATATATCGTGTGCAGGTTTCGGCAAGGGGCGGCGAAACCCTGGGAGCAGAAATCAAGAGCAAGCT
>JAGADT010000169.1 GCA_017613475.1 Desulfovibrionaceae bacterium
AACCCGGGGGACGTGCCCCATGGGGAGGAAGGTATTCGCGTACTTTCCTCCCTTCCTTTATGCGCATTATTTAGCCTTCCGTCAAGGGCGGCAAGCCGGCCAGGCAGGGAAACGGCGTTGCCCTCCGCCTGGGATACGGGTATTGTCCAGCCCGTGGGCATGTTCTCCGAAAGGAGGTCAAGCCTATGCCGCACTTTCTCCGGGCAGTGCTGGTCAACGTGATTGGCCGCCTGCTGGTTGCTTTGGTCAAGCGTTTGTTTGATTAAATAAAAACCGCCCGGTGAGAGTTCGCGGCTCTCACCGGGCATAGTTCAAAGAGTCCAAAAACTCGGAGAATGTGCCCATACAGGGGAAGAGGGTGTTGACGCACTCCCTTCCCCTTCTTTATGCGCATTATTCCGCCTTTCGTCAAGGGCGGCAAGCCGGGCTGCCTTGCGCCATTTGGCCCCTTGCCTATGGCAAAAGCCTTTGCGGAAAGCACGGCAAAGGCGGCACTGCCGCTGCTCGGGCGTGCGTTCCGCCTTGCAAAATAAAATAAGTTATTACAGTATGTTACAATTTCGTCGCAAAAAACGTCGCAAAACTGGCTTGTTTTATAGCCAAAAACGTTACAAAATCGCTTTGTCTGGATCTTAAAAACGTTACATTTTGATCTGCCGGGGAGGCATCATGCTTCAGCGCCTTTTTTATGACAAGCTCCTTGCCTGGAAGCAAAGGAGAAGCAGGAAAGCCATGCTTGTGGCCGGAGCAAGGCAGACGGGGAAGACATCTCTCATCCGCAAATTCGGCATGGAGCAATACGCCTGCCTTGCGGAGATCAATTTTATTGAAACGCCGAGGGCCGCCGATATTTTTCGTGGCGATCTTGACGCGAACAGCATCACCGCAGGCATTACCGCGCTGCTTGGCCGCCCCCTTGAACCGGGGAATACGCTTGTTTTTTTAGATGAAATACAGGAATGCCCGGAAGCCAGGACGGCAATCAAGTTCCTGGTGGAAGACGGGCGCTTTGATTACATAGAATCAGGTTCCCTCCTGGGCGTAAACAGCCGGGAGGCGCGTTCCTATCCCGTGGGATTTGAAGAGATGGAACGCATGTACCCCATGAACCTGGAAGAATTTGCCCTGGCAAACGGCGTGCAGCCGGAAATTTTTGCGCTCCTGCGCCAGTCTTTTGCTGAGGGCACGCCGGTCGCTCCCGCTGTGCATGAGGCCATGCTGCGGCTGTTCAGGCTGTACATGATAGTGGGAGGGATGCCTGCGGTTGTGCAGGAATTTGTAAACAGCCATGACCTGGGAAGCGTTGCCCGGCTCCAGCGGGAGATACTGAGCGCCTACCGGCTGGATATTGCGAAGTATTCCGAGCGCAGCAAGGACAAAATCCGCGATATTTTTGATAGGATCCCGTCCCAGCTGGATGATAAAAACAGGCGTTTCATGCTGTCTGCCATCAAGAGCACGGCGCGCCTGCAGCGCCATGAAGAAAGCTTTGTGTGGCTGCGGGATGCCGGAGTGGCGCTTCCATGCTACAATGTTTCCAGCCCAACGCTTCCCCTGCGCCTGAATGAGCAGCGGACGCTCTTCAAGCTGTTTTTGTCAGATACGGGCTTGCTTTGCGCCGCCGGCATGGATAATGTGCAGCCCGCGATTCTCAATGGTGATCTTTCCGTCAACGAAGGGAGCATCCTGGAAAACAGCTTTGCCCAGAGTTTTGCGGAAAAGGGCTTCCCTCTTCATTATTTCACGAAGCAGCGCTATGGGGAAGTCGATTTTATTCTCAGCTTCCAGAACCGCTGCCTTCCCGTAGAAATAAAGTCCGGCCGATCGTATAAGAGCCACGCCGCGCTGGACAACATTTTGCAGGTCAGCGAATGGGATATCCGCGAGGCCTGGGTGTTTTGCATGGGCAATGTGGAGAGGGTGGGAAAAGTCCTGTATCTGCCGTGGTATATGGCGATGTTCATGGAGCATGCGCCGGCGGCAGCGCCCGGATTCAGCGTTGATCTTTCTGTCCTCACGCAGCCGGGCAAAAGCGGGTCCATGGGGTAGCGCGGCCCGGCCTTTACAATAAGCTTTCATTCAATACGCATTATAACGGCGGCAGCGCATAATCATTGCCTCTGCCAAAATCAAAGATGGAGGACCATGGATGGGCAAGCGTTTTTTAAGCCTTTTGGCGTGCCTGCTGTTTGCTGCCTGCATGTTTGCGGGCGTTTGCGCCGCTGAGCAGGGCGGCATGATCACCTCGCTTTCCGAGGTGAAGCCGGAAATCTTCCAGGCGCAGATGGATGACGGGAGCGGCAGGCCGGCCGTGCAGCCGCACTATCCTGGCGTGCTTTCCGGCCTCATTGAGCATGGCCTGAAAGGTGTCTTGGACGTGAAGCAGCA
Organism: Desulfovibrionaceae bacterium; assembly: GCA_017613475.1. GTDB lineage: Bacteria > Desulfobacterota > Desulfovibrionia > Desulfovibrionales > Desulfovibrionaceae > Avidesulfovibrio. The sequence continues at coordinate 2,389 of JAGADT010000169.1, forward strand.
GCACCCGGTGTTTGGGAACGCGGCGCTGGATAAGACGGTGCTTTCCGCCATACAGGGCAGCCTGTCCGCATTTACTGCAGAGCGCCTTGAGGATTACAGCGATGAAGTGGCAGATGCGGATACGCCTGTCCGCCTCTGGCAGCACCAGGGCAAATACCTGCTGTTTTCATCAGGCCCCGACTGCGTGACCGTGCATTTGGCTTCGTATGTCTACAGGGGCGGCGTGCACGGCGGCAACACGCATATGGCGCTGGTGCTCTCAAGGAAAACGGGCAGGCAGCTTGGCCTTGGAGACATGTTTGCGGATGCCAATATGGCCGTGAGCCTGATGAGCCAGTGGGCCACGGAAAAGCTTGCCGCGTCGCTTGGCGCGGCTTTTGAAAAAGCCGGCGCGGAGCCCAGGCCGGAAAACTTCACGAGGATCATTCCTGTGCAAGATGGCCTGGTGATGGTTTATGAGGAATACCAGGTCGCGCCGTATGCCTCAGGGATGCAGGTGGTGAAGATGCCGCTTAACGCCCTGGAAAAGGCCGGGCCCAAGCCGGGAGTCTGGGGCGCAAGGTAAGCCGGGCAGGGCGCGCTGGGGGGCAATCCTGCGCGCAGCCTTCCATAAAGCATGATCTGAAGCTGAGGGATTACTATGGGCAAACGGGTTTTCTGCCTTCTGGCCTGCCTGCTGCTTATCGCCTGCTGTTCTGCGGGCGCCTGCGCCGCTGAGCCGGGCGGCATGGCCACCACGCTTTCCGCAGTAAAGCCGGAGATGATTCAGCCGGATGGCTATGAGCAGGATTTTTACAAGTCCTTCCCGCGGCCGCGTTACAGGGGCGTGGAATCCCGCCTCATCATGCATGAGGTGAAGGATGCCTTGGAGGTGAAGCAGTGGTGTCCGGTGTTCGGGAACGCGGCGCTGGATAAGGCTGTTTCCGCTTCCCTGAAGGGCCGTCTGTCCGGCTTTCTTGAAAAGGACAAGGCCTTTGCCGGTTCCGGCAATGGGGAGGAAGGCCCCTCCCGTTCCTGGTGGAAGGGCACATACCGGCTTTTTTCCTCTGGCCCCGGCTGCGTGACTGTGCATTTTTCGTCGTACGTCTGCCATTCCTACAACGCGCACGGCGCAACCCTGCACAAGACGCTCGTGTTTTCAGAGAAGAGGGGCAGGCTCCTTGGCCTTGGAGATCTCTTTGCGGATGCCAATATGGCCGTGCGCCTGATGAGCCAGTGGGCAACAAAGAAGCTCTCCGCAGCGCTTGGAGAGAGCTTTTTCAGCAACGGCGTGGAGCCTAAGCCGGAAAATTTCACGCGGCTCATTCCGGTGCGGGATGGGCTGGTGATGGTTTTTCCGGAATATCAGGCCGCGCCGTTCGGCATGGGGGCGCAGGTGGTGAAGATGCCGCTTAACGCCCTGGAAAAGGCCGGGCCAAAGCCGGAAGTCTGGGGCGCAAGGCACTAGCGGCAGGCCGTTTGCATTCGCCTCAGCATGGTAGAGGCCTGCGCTGAATGGATATCATAAAGCCGCCGGCGCTTCCCGCGGCACCCAGGCAAAGCGGTTGTCCATAAGCTTTGTGTCGCCCCGGTTCCAGCGGTAGGCGGCAAGCGGGCCGTCGATGCCGGCGCTGTAGTCAACGCAGACCACCTTGTCTGAACGCGGCTCCATGTGTTCGTCCTTATCCAGCCAGTAATGGCCCACGAAGATGGGTTTTTCAGGCGGGGGGAGGAAGGTGTAGTCCTCCGGCAGAGGCAGCCTGGGAATGCGTTTCAGGTCCGACTTGGACATAAAGGCCAGATCCTGGTAGTCTGCGGCCTTGCTGACGTACCAGCGCGTGCGGATATGGTGCCGCTCCGTGTGTTCCTTATCGAAAAACCTCTCGCCCTTCGGCAGGCGCAGCTCTGTGCCCTTTAAGATGTTTTCAAGGGCCGTGTAGGCGCGCCTGTCCGGGGCGTCATCTGGCTTGCCATGGGCCGCGAGGATAAGGAGCTCCTCGCTGATTTTGCGGTCAGGCCCCAGGCCCAGCTCTTCCAGCGTCCTCATGCCGGCTGTATCCCAGCAGGCGTGGACAATGCCTATGTCCCCCAGGTCCAGCCAGAGCGGCATCTCCATGAACCAGTCCAGGCACGCCTTGTATTCGGCGCTTCCGGGAGGGACCTGCTTCAGGAAGGTCTTGTGGGGGTCTTTTTCCTTTAGCGGGCGCAGCCCAAGCCTGTACTGGAGGGCGTTGTATTCGTGGTTGCCCATCACGCACAGGGCGTCGCCCGCGTCCACCATGCCGCGGACAATCTCCACGGTCTGGAGCTGTTCAGGCCCCCTGTCTATCAGATCGCCGACAAAAATGGCCTTCCGGCCCGCAGCATGGCGCCATGTGCCGTTTGCGGGCGCATAGCCGAGCTTTGCCAGGAGCGCCCTGAGCATGGTGGCATGACCGTGCACGTCGCCGATAATGTCGTAGCCTGGGGTATCCGCTGGTGATCTTTCCATAGGCATGGCATTCCCTTCATTTTACATTTCGTTTGCACCAGTATTTTTAATACTCTATCAGCAAACGATAAGCATGTATAGCGATTCGGCAAGGCTATGTGAAATCCCCACCGTCGGAAACGCGTAAGCCCCGCACGTTATCCTGCGCGCCTCAGCGCCTTTGGGGTCCTGCGCTTTTCGATCAGCGAGACAGCCAGCCGCCACAGCGGAAGGAGGATGAGGTAGAAGGAGGCGAGGATTGCCGCCGTGGGCGCGTCCGCGGCGGCGAGCGGGACGGCCCCGGCAATGGACCATGGCACCAGTGGCGCGATGACAACGGCGCTGTCTTCAAGGTCCAGGGCAAGCTGCCCGGCATCGTCATACGCGCCTTTGCAGAGCTGATGGCAAAGGAGGATGGTCAGCGTCTGGTTGCAGGCCACCATGCCGGAAAGCGCTGAGGACAGGAGCATGGCGGCATACGCGCTTGTCTTCCTGGCAATGGCGGCGGCAAGCTGCCTGGCGTTATCCAGGAGACCTGTCTTGCTGAAAAGCTCCGTGTACGAGGACGAGAGGCAGACAATGCACGCCGCGTTGGCCATGGAAATCATTCCGCCCCCGCTGATCATGGCAGCCGTGCCAGCGTCCGCGGGTGTGAAGCCCATGGCTGCGGCATGGAAAAGCAGGGCTGGGGGCTGCCCCTGGAGGGTCAGGCAGATGGGCAGGGCCGTGAGGATGCTTGCGCCCATGGCCAGCTTCACGTTGACGCGCAGCACGGCGAGCAGGAA
>JAGADT010000170.1 GCA_017613475.1 Desulfovibrionaceae bacterium
GAGGAATTCCTTTTCCTTAAAGGCTCCATTTTAGACAAGGCAGGAGAACGCGGCAAGGCCCTGGAGATTATGGAGCGCATTATCTCGCTCAATCCAAACAACTACCGGGCGCTGAACTATGTTGGCTTTTTCCTTGCCGACCAGGAGGTGCCGCTCCTCGCTCCTGAAAAACGGGGGGAGGTCATTCTGCGGGCGCTGTCCCTCCTGCAGCGGGCGGTCAGCCTTGCTCCCGACCAGGCCTATATCCTGGATTCGCTGGCTTGGGCGCAGTACCAGGCGGGAGATATCCAAAGCGCATGGCAAAACATCCAGCGCACGGTTTCCATGCCCGGAGGAGCAGACGAGGCAGAAATATGGGAGCACTACGGCGACATCGCCCAGTCTTCCGGAATGCTTGAGCAGGCCGTGGGAGGATGGAAAAAAGCCATTGAACTGGAACCCGAAGCCCAGGAACGCCTGACCCGCAAAATTGATTTTGCCCTCAAGGGGCAATAAGCATCCTGGCGGCAAAAGCCAGGAACGTCCGCATGCCTTTGCCGCCACACGCGAAACGCAGCAACATGAGTGCCATAAAGGAGCTTTTTTCATGAACAAAACCTATCGCCGCTCCTCCGCGGCGTTTGCCCTGTGCAGCCTTCTTCTTTTGCTTCTTGCCGCCTGCGCCCGGCCCGGCCCCTCCCAGCAGGACCGTGCAGCCGCCAGCGCGGTCCTTTCTCACTACAGGCAAATCTCCCAGGCTGCGGAAAAAAGCGTGCCCCAGGCTTCAGCCCACATGAGCATACGGGCCGGCAAAAATACCGCTGAAGGCGCAGAAAGCCGCCGTGTTACGGCCCTTCTCTGGGGCAACTCCGAAAAAGGCAGCCCTGTAAGGCTGGACGTGATGGCCGGCGTTGGAGCCTCAGTAGCCCATGTGCGTGAAAGCGAAGAAGGCCTGGTGCTGTACCTGCCCCGCGACAACCGCGCCTACTTCTGCCCTAGCGGGCAAAGCAGGCAGGCGCTTGGCAAGCTCAACGTGCCCATTCCCCTCAATTTAGCCGGGCTTTCCGCCCTGCTCCAGGGCCGTTTTGGCGATGTGTTCCTGCCTGACCCCAAAAAGCAGGCCTCCCTGCTGGCTGACGGAGGCGTTTCCACAGCGCTTGTTCCGGGTGAAGGCAGGCTTGGGGGGACGCTGTTCCTTACCGCCGGCGGCATCCCCTTCCGCTGGGCTGACCCATCCAGCGGCTGGACCATGGAGCTTGGGTACGACAGCGAATCCAGGCTTCCCCAGCCCAAAAGAATCGAGGCAAAAGGCAGCGACAGCCGTTTTGCCATCGTCATCGTCAAGCTCCGTGAAACGCCTCCCGCGCCCTACAGCCCAAAGCAGACGGACCTGGCTGTGCCGGCTGATACGGTTTGGGATTCGCTTATCGACACCCAGCATGGCCCTTCACTCTGATGCAGAAAAAGGAGCATTCCCGTGATCCTGCAAATACTCGCAACGCCGCTTGAAATGATTGGCAACGTGTGGAGGGGGCTCTGCGTCCTTTCTTCTGAGCTTTGCTGGCTCTTTGGAGAGGACAGGGCTTTCAGGCGCCATATAAGCCCCTTGCGGCGCAGAATCCTTGAACTGCAGAGCCAGATGGCGGAACTGACGCTCACCGCCAGCAGCGGCAGCCGAAAGACAGAACGTTCCCTAGCCCTGATTGAAAAGGATCTCCGCTCCGTTCTTGCCGCCAGGCAAAAAAAGCATCAGGCCCGCCTTGCAGGGCTCATACGCCGCTTCCCCAAAGAATTCGGCGATGCCCCCAACGCCGGCTAACGGCCGCCTTCCCTCACGTTAGTCCCCAGGCTCGGGCCTGAGCCTGCCTGAAAAACCTAAAAAAGGAATCTTCCATGTCTGTGATCTTCATTGGTTCGGACCACGCGGGCGTCCGCATTCGGACGCTTCTTGCTGACACGCTGCAGGCAGAAGGCCACGAAATACACGTTTTCGGACCGGCAGAAGGCGAAAAAAGCGACTACCCCGAAGCCGCCCGCGCCGTATGCAGCCGGGTGCTCGCAACGCCGGACAGCTTCGGCATCCTCGTCTGCGGAACAGGCATCGGGATGAGCATGGCGGCAAACCGCCTCCCTGGCATCCGCGCGGCGCTCTGCTCTTCTGAATTCCATGCCAAAGCCTGCCGTGAGCACAACAACGCCAACGTCCTCTGCCTGGGCGAACGCGTCACCGGGCCTGGGCTGGCCCTCGCGATAACGAAAGTCTTTTTCTCCACGGACTTTGAAGGCGGGCGGCACCAGCGCCGCGTCCAGATGTTTGACAACGGACTGAACTAAGCTCAGCCGCACACCCCGATCCTCCAGGAATACCACCATGCAGCTCTACAATACCCTGACACGGAAAAAAGAAGTCCTCATTCCCCACAGGCCCGGAAAAATCGGCATGTACGCCTGCGGCATCACGGCCTACGACTACAGCCATATCGGCCACGCCCGTTCCGCCGTGGCTTGTGACGTCCTTGTACGGTACATGCGCTACACGGGGCTGGACGTTACCTTTGTACGCAATTTCACCGATGTTGATGACAAAATCATCAAGCGCGCCAACACGGAAGGGCGCCCCAGCGAAGAGATTGCCCGGACCTATATTGACGCGTTCCATGAAGACATGGACAGGCTCGGCGTGCTGCGCCCGAACATCGAGCCGCTTGCCACGGAGCACATCCCCGAAATGATCAGCCTTACCGAACGGCTCATTGCCAAGGGCCATGCCTATGCCACGCCCTGCGGCGACGTCTACTTCCGCGTGCGTTCCTTCCCCAGCTACGGCAAGCTCTCTGGCCGCGATCCTGACGAACTGCGCGCGGGCGCCCGCATCGCGCCGGGGGAAGAAAAGGAAGATCCCATGGACTTTGCCCTGTGGAAAGCCGCCAAGCCGGGGGAACCGCACTGGAAAAGCCCCTGGGGCGAAGGCCGCCCGGGATGGCACCTCGAATGCTCTGCCATGAGCGAAAAACACCTGGAGCTGCCCCTGGATATCCACGGAGGCGGGCTTGACCTCATTTTCCCCCACCACGAAAACGAAATCGCCCAAACCGAAGCGGCCACGGGAAAAGAGCTGGCAACGACCTGGGTGCACAACGGCTTTGTGCAGGTCAATTCGGAAAAGATGTCCAAATCCCTTGGCAACTTCAAGACGATCAGGGACATCCTTAAAAGCTACCTGCCGGAAACGCTGCGCTTTTTCCTGCTTGGCAAGCACTACCGCTCCCCCATAGACTTTTCCTTTGAAAGCATGGAGGAAACCGAACGGGCGCAGAAGCGCATTTACGAAACGCTGAAAGACATTGACCAGGCGCTTGCGCGCGCCCAATGGAAGGCAGGCCAGGATGCCGCTCCGCTCATGAAGGAGCTTGAGGAAATCCGCCAGGCATTCCTCGCGGCGCTTGACGACGACTGCAACACCGCCGCCGCCATAGGGCACATTTTCAGCGCCGTCCATCTTGCCGGGCGCGTGCTGGAAAACAAGAAGCTGCGTGCCTCGGAAGCCGGCCGGGAGGTCCTTTCCGGCATCAGGGAAATGACCAGGCTGTGGGACCAGATCCTCGGCGTGTTCGGCAGCAATCCCGAAACCTTCCTCTCCGAACTCAGGTCCACGCGCGTGCAGCGCAAGGGGATTGACATGGCCAAAGCTGAAGCTCTCCTGGAAGCCAGGGCCGAAGCGCGCAAAAACAAGGATTTTGCCCAGGCAGACGCGCTGCGCGGAGAGCTGGCGGACCTTGGCGTGGAAGTCCGCGACACGCCAGAAGGACAGCAATGGGATCTCGGCTAAGCACATTCATCATGCTGGGCGCGGCCGCGTGCTGCGCCCTGCTGCCGGCAGCGGCAGGGCTGCTTTACAGCCCGCCGCCAGCCCATGCCGGCTTTTTTGATGAATTCGGCATCAAAGACGAAGAAATGCTGGGCAAAAAATTCAGCATCATGGTCCGTTCCCAGATGCCCCTCGTGGAAGATCCCGAAATCAAAGACTATATCTGCTCCATCGTGGACCGCCTCTCCAAAGCAGTCCCCCCCCAGCCCTTCGACTTCAAGACCAGCGTGCTCCTGCACAAAAGCATGAACGCATTTGCCGTGCCCGGAGGCTATGTTTTTGTGCATACGGGGCTTATCATGCAGCTTGAACATGAATCCGAGCTTGCCGGGGTCATCGCCCACGAGCTCGCCCATGTAACCCAGCGCCATGTTGCAAGCCGCATCGACCGCGCCAAGCTCACCACCATTGCCAGCGTGCTTGGCGCGCTGGCAGGGGCTTTCCTGGGAGGAAACGCCGGCGGCGCCGTGCTGACCGGCAGCTTTGCCGCAAACCAGAGCACCATGCTCAACTACAGCCGCCTTGATGAAACCGAGGCGGACGAAATTGGCCTGCAGTACCTTGTCCGCGCAGGATTCCGGCCGCAGGGCATGGTCGGCTCCTTTGAAAAAATACGCCGCCTGCAGTGGATGAATGGCTTTTCCCTGCCGGAATACCTCTCCACGCACCCGGATGTTGGCAGCCGCATCAATGACATCAGCGCGCGGGTGCAGGCATTGCCGGCAGGCGCGCGAAACAGGCCTGAAAACGATGCCAAATTCCTCCGCGCCCGCACGCTGCTCTGGGCCTTGTACGGCGAGCCTGAATCCGCCCTCAGGCATTTTGAAGAGAAACGCATAGGCCGCGGGCTTGCGCTTATGGGGCAGGCCATGCTGGCAGAACGCCGGCGCAACGTAACAGAGGCAGACCGCCTTTTTAATGAAGCCATGCGCGCCGCGCCGAACGACGCCCTCATTCATCGCCAGGCAGGCATTTTCCACTACGCCACGGGAAGCCCCCGCGCCGAATCCCTGCTTGCCGCTGCCCTCAGGCTCAACCCGCGTGACGGCATGGCCCAGTTTTACGAAGCCCGCCTGATGGATGACGCAGGCAGGCACCAGGAAGCGCAGAAACGCCTCACAAGCCTGCTGAAACGCTACCCTGAAGACGCGGAGCTGCACCAATGCCTGGGCGTTTCCCTTGGGAAAAGCGGCAAGCCTTTCGAGGGCTGGCTCCACCTTGCCTACAGCGCCCTGTACCAAAATAACGGCGACAAAACGAAAGTCTGGCTGAAAAAAGCCCAGGGGCAGGCCAAAACGCCGGAGCAGAAGGCCGCCCTGGACAAATTTGAAAAAATACGGAAAGAACGGAAAAACTTTGGCAAAAAGGACAGCTGAGCGTCGTGACTACGCACCAAGACTTCTGGATTATTCCCTGGCACACACCTTTCCTGCCAGCCCTTCGGGACCTCGTGCTTGACGCGACAGGCGGACAGCCCGGCAAGGCGGTGGTAGTTTTCCCCAATGACCGGCCCAAACGCTACTTCAAACGCCTGTTCAGCCCCGCCGAACCTGAAACGATTGCCCCCCACGACTTCCCCAAACGCTCCCTCCCCGCCGCCAAGGGCTCTGGCCGTGCCCTCATCCTGCCGAAAATGATGACCGTCGGCGAACTCTTCGCCCTGCTTGGCTCCCGCCTTGCAGCGCCCATGCGGGAAGCCGGAAAGCTCGATCAAATAGCCATCCTGTGGAATGCCGTGCAGGAACTCCGCGCATGCGGGCACGAAGCAGCATCCGGGGTTTCCCGCTCCAGACGCGCCCTCTTATGCATGACGGAAGAAATCTTTTTCCCCTGGGGGGCAAGGCTGGCCTCCCTGCTTGAAGAATGCCTTTCAGCAGGCATTACGCCTGAAAATATCCTTTATCCGGACGACGTAGAGCCCATCGCAGCTGAGCTCCTGAAATCCCTGCATGACCTTTTCTCCATATACCGTTCTGAGCTTGAAAAGCACCAGCTCACCACGCCGGGGCTTACGGCCTTCCGCGTGCTCCAAAGCCTGGGATCCTGGGAAGGGATGCCGGAACCGCTCAGGGGACGCGTGGTTTTCCTTGCCGGCTTCAACGCCCTGAACACGGCAGAAGACAAGCTCTTCCGCAAGCTCTGGGAGAACGGGGCCCATGTGTGCCTGTACGCAGACCCCCAAATAGCCCGTCAGAATGCAGACAGCCCAAAGAGCCAGGGGAAAAAAGGCTTCCATTACGCCTGCGGGCATATCGACGCATGGCTCAACGAATGGAAAGCTGCCCCCCGGCTCTTTGAAGATTCACAGCCGCCAAAGCAGAGCGTTACCTTTTTTGCCGGCAACGACCTGCATTCCCAGCTTCAGGCGCTGCAGGATGACCTTTCCGGCTTTTCCGAAACAAAAGAAAGCATGGCCGTGGTCCTCACCCATTCCCGAGCCCTGCTCCCCGTCCTGCACCACCTGCCATCAAAAGACTGCAACGTGTCCCTGGGCTATCCGCTTGAGCAGGCACCGTTTGTCCGCCTGATAAGCATCATCACAGAGATTGCGGACTCAGCCAAGAAGGATGGGCTTGCCTACTGGAAGCCGGTGATGGAGCTCGTGAGCCATCCATGCCTGCGCATGCTCTCAACAAGCGAAGGTTCCCTGCGGCCCGTGCTGCTGCATATGGAACGCCGGCTCAGGGAGGGCAAAAAGTTTGTCAGCCCGGCGGAAGTTGCCGAATGGGCCCTGCAGAAAAGCCAAAGCGGCCCTGAAACCTGCGGGCTCCTGCGCGGGCTTCTGGATGCCTGCATCCATACCTGGAGCAATGTCAGCACTACAAAGGACATGGCGGACTGCCTCTGGAACCTCTGCGAACTGCTCCTGGACAAAGGCAGGGAAGCCTGGAGACAGTTCCCACTGGATGAAGAGGCCCTGCTCCGCTTCATAAACAACGTCATCCCGGCCCTGCGCACAAACCTCATGGCTGAACGCCCCCTGCCATGGACACTGCTTTCCTCCGTGCTGCGCGAACAAATTGAGGCTGAACGCGTTCCCTTTGAAGCCGACCCGCTGACAGGGCTCCAGGTCCTGGGCATGCTGGAAACACGCCTCCTGCATCTTGAGCACCTCTTTTTCATCGACCTGACGGAAGACAAGTTCCCAGGCGTTTCCACGCCAAACCCGCTCATGCCGGAAAGCCTGCGCCTTGAGCTGAACCAGCCCTTTGAACTGAACCAGCGCCTTAAGCTGAACCTCCCCTCTTCCTCCCAGCGCGAACTGGTCGCCGCCTACACCTTCTACAGCCTGTGCGCAGGCGCTAAGACCATCCACTGCTACTGGCAGGAAGGCGAAGAAAACTCAGGGCTGTTCAGCGGCAAAAAGCAAAAAAGCCGCTTTGTGGAAGAACTGATCTGGAAGGAAGAGCAAAGAAGGGGAAAGCTTCTTGAAAAGGGGGTTCCCCCGCTCAGGATGCCCCAGCCCAGGCTCAGCCGGCCCAAATGTGCAAGGATGGTGTTGCCGCGCACGCCCGCGGCTGAGAAGGCGCTCAATGCCTTCCTGGAACGCCCCATTTCACTTTCAGCCCTTGATGCATACCTCAAATGCCCCGCAAGGTTCTATTACGAACGGCTGTGCGGGCTCGAACCGATTGCCGCCGTGCAGGAAGGAGACGACGCCCCGGGCGTTGGAGAACTGTTCCACAACGTCCTGCAGGAATTTTACAGGCCATGGCTCGGGCGCAGCGTCAAACGCAGCGACCTCTCCTCTGAGGCGCTTGCGGCTCTTTTCAGGAAACGTCTTGAAGAGAGCGGGCTTGCAAAGAGCCTTCCGCCGGAAAGCGCCGTCCTGCTCGACGTTGCCGGGCCTGAACGCCTGGCGCGGTTCCTAAGTCACCAGCCTGAGGAAACGCGTATCCTTTCCCTGGAATCTCAGCTTGTGTCAGCGATAGAGCTCCCCGGAAAACGCCTCACACTCCGCGGCAGGCTGGACAGGGTTGACCAGCGCGAAGGGCAAACAATCATCCTGGATTACAAGACAGGCAAGGTGCCGGACATCCCCCC
>JAGADT010000171.1 GCA_017613475.1 Desulfovibrionaceae bacterium
ACAGCGATTTTGTGGTCCTTGCCACGGCGGACGGGCTTGCCATCCGCTTCATGTGCCGCGATATCCGCGACATGGGGCGTATTGCCGCCGGTGTCAAGGGCATTGCCCTGCGCCAGGGGGATAACGTGGTGTCCTGCCTTGTGATGCCTGACCCTGAAAACGGGCCGGTGCCTGAAATCCTCACGGTTTCATCCCTTGGCTATGGCAAGCGCACTCCCATGGACCGCTACCGCCTCCAGAGCCGCGGCGGCAAGGGCATCATCAATTTCCGCGTGACCGCCAAGACAGGCCCTGTCCTGGGCTCCACCTATGTTGAAGCAGGGCAGGCTTTGGTGATGATTTCCTCCAATAACAAGATCATCAGGACCAGCGTGGATGAAATAAGCCGCGTGGGCCGCGCGACCAGCGGCGTCCGCCTGGTGCGCCTGGATGACGGCGGGCATGTCATTGGCTTTGACACGGTGAACGCGGAACGCCTTGAAGGCGTGAAGACCGAGGAAGTCCATCCCGAAGGGGTATCTCCCCATGAGTCCGCTGAAAAGGACGGGGAATAGATCAGGCCGGAGGGGCCGCGCTGCGGCTTTTATTTACCCTGCATAGCAGAGGCTTTCCAGGGGCCTTGGCTGAGGAAGAATACTAAAAGGGACAATGTCCCTTACTGATAAAAATAAAAGTGCCCATGGCATAAAGGATCAGCGATGTTTCCAACCTACCGTGGAAAACTGGAATACGTGTGTCTTGGCTGCGGAAAGCGTTACGGCATTGACGAGCTGCTGTACACCTGCCCGTCATGCGGAAAAGTCCTTCTGCTTGAAGATGTGAACCGCGGGCAGCTGAAGGAGCTTGGCAGCGGGGAATACTGGCGGGGCGTGTTTGACCAGCGCGCGGCCACCCGCGAAACGGCCCTGCGCGGCATTTTCCGCTATTACGAGCTCCTGGCGCCGGTTATGGACCCGCAGGACATTGTCTACCTTGGGGAAGGCCATACCCCTGTTGTGGAAGGGGCAAAGGCCCTGCAGGAGCATCTTGGGGCGCATTTCATGTATAAGAACGACGGGCAGAACCCCAGCGCGTCGTTTAAGGACAGGGGCATGGCCTGCGCGTTCAGCTACCTGCGCTACCTTGTCCGCTCCCAGGGCTGGAAGGAAATCCTTGGCATCTGCGCGTCCACCGGCGATACGTCGGCGGCTGCGGCCATGTACGGCGCCTATGTGGGGGACCCCATCAAGACGGCTGTCCTCCTGCCGCAGGGCAAGGTTACCCCCCAGCAGCTTTCCCAGCCGCTGGGCAACGGCGCGATGGTCATGGAAATCCCGGGCGTCTTTGATGACTGCATGAAGGTCGTTGAATACTTAGCCGAGCATTACCGCGTGGCCCTGCTCAATTCCAAGAACAGCTGGCGCATCCTGGGGCAGGAATCCTATGCCTGCGAAGTCGCCCAGTGGTTTGGCTGGGAGGTTGAAAAACTCTGCCTCTTTGTGCCCGTGGGCAACGCCGGCAACATTTCGGCCATCATGTCCGGCTTCTTAAAAATGCACGAGCTTGGCATCATCAAGGGCCTGCCCCGCCTTTTCGGCGTGCAGTCCTCCCATGCCGACCCCGTGTGGCGCTACTACAGCGCGCCGCAGGAAAAGCGCGTTTACGAGCCTGTGGCCGTGCGCCCCAGCGTGGCCCAGGCCGCTATGATCGGCAACCCTGTTTCCTTCCCCCGCGTCAAGACGCTGGCCGAGCGCTACGAAAGCGTGCGCCCCGGCGCGTTCCAGGTGGTGCAGGTTGAAGAGCAGGCGATTATGGATGCAACCATCCAGGCCAACCGCCACGGGCATATCGCCTGCACGCAGGGCGGCGAATGCCTTGCAGGCCTCCTTGCCGCCCGGGAAAAGGGGCTGGTTGCGCGCGATGATCTGGCCATCCTTGATTCCACGGCGCACAGCCTTAAGTTCAGCGGCTTCCAGGACCTGTATTTCCGCGATGCCTTCCCCGAAGCCTACGAAATCAAGGCGGACCACGCGCTTGCCAACCGTCCTGTGGCCATGCTTTCTGAAAAAGAGAAAGCCTCCATGCCGGCGGAAGCCTTCACCCATGCCGTGGCTGACGCAGTGGCGGAACGCCTTGCCCTGCACCGCCTGTAATCTGTTTATTTGAGACCTTGTTTGAGAAAGCCTTTCCGCAGCAGGAAAGGCTTTCGTTTTTTTGGGGCATGGGATGGAAGGGACTGCAGCTTTTTTGCAGCCTGCGGCTGGGGAGATACAGCTCTTATAGGTTCTGCAAACGCATAAAGAGCCGAGCTTCCTCGGGGTGCTGCCCCCTTGCAGTGCCGCTGCGCAGATGCATTTGCCACATTGCGTTTATCCATGAATGGCGCTCCACTTTTTTTGAAAAATACATTCATTTTGCAGGGCGGAGAGGGCGGCAGGGGGGCCAAAAATTTTTTGATGTCGGTAACTCGCCAAGATATTTGGAAGTCCTCTGCGGCAAAAGGTAACATGCTGGAATACAAAATTTTTTCTCCCCTTGACGCAAAGTCTGTGAGCAGGTTACCATGCGTTTCCCAATTGGGCAGGGAGAGAAATTTCCCTGGAAAAATGTATTCTGCAGGGGGTCGCGCCATGCCAGCTTCAATCCGCAAAAGGGACTCTAGGGTAGTTCCCTTTGAGCTTTCCAAAATTGCGGAAGCCATTTTTAAGGCCGCGCAGTCTCAGGGAGGCAGCGACCGTTCCAAAGCTGTTGAGCTGGCAAAGGTCGTTGAAGCGAAGCTGAACGCCCTGTATGGCGACGGCATCCCTGATGTGGAGCAGGTGCAGGACATTGTGGAAAAGGTGCTCATTGAGGCAGGGCACGCCAAAACAGCCAAGGCCTACATCCTGTACCGTAACGAGCGCACCCGCATCAGGGTGATGAAAACGCGCCTGATGACCACGCTGAGGGATATTTCCTTCAAGGATGCCCGGGATAACGACCTGAAGCGCGAAAACGCCAATATTGACGGCGATACGGCCATGGGCACGATGCTGAAGTATGGCAGCGAGGCGGCAAAGCAGTTTTACGAATGCTTCCTGCTGAACCCGCGCCACAGCCAGGCCCATAACGAAGGCGACATCCATATCCACGACCTGGATTTCTTTTCGCTGACAACAACCTGCACCCAGATCGACATCAAGAAGCTCTTTGCCGGCGGCTTCAATACCGGCCATGGCTTTCTGCGCGAGCCAAACAGCATCCAGAGCGCCGCGGCCCTGGCCTGCATTGCCATCCAGTCTAACCAGAATGACCAGCACGGCGGGCAGAGCATCCCGAATTTTGACTACGGCCTTGCGCCGGGCGTGGCCCGCAGCTATATTAAGAATATAGACCTTGTGCTTGATATGCGCGATGCCGACCCTGATTTCAGGACATCCACTGCCGGAGGGCTGAAAACGCTCCTGCTGCAGAAGGAACGGGCCGGGGAACCTTTTTCCATACTCAGCCCCGAGGGGCAGGATATTGTCCTTTCCGCGCTCTGCAAGAGGCTTTCCCCTGAGGAAGCCCGGCATATCATGGATAAGGCGCTTACCAGGACAGAGCGCGACACCTACCAGGCCATGGAAGGCCTGGTGCATAACCTCAATACCATGCACAGCCGCGCTGGCGCGCAGATTCCTTTCAGCTCCATCAACTACGGCACAGACACCAGCCCTGAAGGCCGCATGGTCATCCGCAATGTGCTGCTGGCAACGGAAGCTGGGCTTGGCAATGGCGAAACGCCCATTTTTCCCATCCATATTTTCAAGGTCAAGGAAGGCGTCAGCTTCAACAAGGGCGATCCGAATTACGACATGTTCAAGCTGGCCTGCCGCGTATCGGCGAAGCGCCTGTTCCCGAATTTTTCGTTCCTTGATGCCCCGTTTAACCTTGCGTACTATAAGCCGGGCCGGCCTGAGACGGAAATCGCCTACATGGGGTGCCGCACGCGCGTGATTGCCAACCGCTACGACCCTTCCCGCGAAATCACGAACGGCCGGGGGAATCTGAGCTTTACCTCCATTAACCTGCCGCGCCTGGGCCTGAAGCACCGCGGCGACCTGAACGGCTTCTTTGGCGAGCTGGATGAAAAAATGTCCCTGGTGTTCGAGCAGCTCCTTGAACGCCTGGAAATACAGAGCTCCAAAAAGGTGAAGAATTACCCGTTCCTGATGGGCCAGGGGATCTGGCTGGATTCAGACAACCTGGGTCCGGAAGACGAAGTCCGTGAAGTTTTGAAGCACGGCACCCTGACAACAGGGTTTATTGGCCTTGCCGAATGCCTTGTGGCGCTGATAGGACAGCATCACGGGCAGTCTGAAGAGGCGCAGAAGCTTGGCCTTGAGATTATCCGCCACATGCGCGAACGGGCGGACCGCAAGGGCGAGGAAACGTCTTTGAACTTCACCTTGATTGGAACGCCGGCGGAAGGCCTTTCCGGGCGTTTTGTCCGCCTGGACCGCAAGCTTTTCGGCGCCATCCCCAATGTGACGGACAGGGATTACTACACCAATTCCTTCCATATCCCTGTGCATTTTCCCATCAGCGCTTATAACAAAATCCGCCTTGAGGCCCCCTACCATGCCCTGACAAACGGCGGGCACATCACCTATGTTGAGGTGGACGGGGACCCGTGCAGCAACCTTGAGGCGTTTGAAGACATTGTCCGGGCCATGCACGACATGGGCATTGGCTACGGTTCCATAAACCACCCTGTTGACCGTGATCCCGTGTGCGGCTATACGGGCATCATTAACGATGTCTGCCCCAGGTGCGGCCGCCATGACGGGGAAGGCATTCCTCTTGAAACGCTCAGGAGGATCAAAGGCTATCGCAAAGAATCCCGCTCCTCCGATGAGGTCAGCGAGGCTGAACATAAAATTCCTAACTGCATTTTGTAAGGAGCCCTAACGTGATTTACTGCAAAACTGATGTCGCGGTGCAGGCCGCCAATGCCGCCTTGGTTGGCGAAGGTGTCCGCTTTGAAAGGATCCGCCGGATTACAGGCTACCTTGTGGGTACGCTTGACCGCTTCAACAACGCGAAGCGCGCCGAAGAGCGCGACCGCGTGAAGCACTGCAGCCTTGAAAAGTGGGACTAGCCTTTTATAAAAGGCATTGAAACGCTTTCAGTAAGGAAAAGGAAAACCTTGTGTTTCCCTTTTCCTTTTTTTGTTAGGAAAAAAGGGGCTCTGCCGGCAAAGCCAGTGGGGTCCCTTGCTTTTGTATGGTTCTCTTTCTGGATTAGTCCTAGTGTTATTATCTTAGTGCGACCTGATATTTCATTGTATATACGTAGTTATAACATTCATAATACTGAATGACCGCTTAACAAAAATTCTCCTTCATGGCATTAAGTCTGAGCCATGAAGGAGGGCCATAGAATGAAGGACTTGCATGATTGTTGGCTTCGCGTTGCCGGGCGCGAGGAAGAGTCGATTGTGGATGGCCCCGGGCTTCGCTACGTGCTTTTTACGCAGGG
>JAGADT010000172.1 GCA_017613475.1 Desulfovibrionaceae bacterium
CCAGGCAGCCGGCGTCATCCATTCCGATTTTGAAAAAGGATTCATCCGCGCCGAGGTCATCCGCTATGAGGATTTCATCAGGCTCCGTTCCGAAGCGGCTTGCCGGGCGGCAGGTGTGCTGCGCGTCGAAGGCAAGGATTATGTTGTCCAGGACGGCGACATGATGAATTTCCTGTTCAATGTGTAGTCTTTCCTTTTCAATGTGTAATCAAAAATAAATAAATCGGCATTGAGTGTTGATTGACGGAACGCCTTGCATTGCAAGGCGTTTTTTGTTATCCCCGCAATTGTGCTGGCTGTAAATAATTGGCTCATGCTGCACATTCCCGTAGCTGAAACGGTAGATAATTCGGCAACGGGTAGAAATTTCGTAGACGCTGCAAGGGGGGAGGAAGCATGGCGGGAAAGACCACAACCACGCGATTCCCCGGGGTGTACGCCAGGGAATGCAAGCGGCGGTACAACGGCAAGCCGGACGTTTCCTATTACTACACCGTCCAGCAGGACGGCAAGAAGATCTGGGTCAAGTGCGGGCTGAAAAGCGAGGGCATGACCGCGAACGTCGCCGCGCAAATGCGGGCCGCCGCCCTCGCTGAAAAGCGCCGCACGCCCGGGCTGGACCTGCGCCCCGCCAAGGCGATCACCTTCGACGAGGCCGCCCGCCACTACCTGGAGCATTACCTGCCCAGGGGCGGCAAGTCCTGCCGTTCCTGGGTCAATCGCCACCTGCTCCCGGCATTCGGCGGCATGATGCTTTCGCGCATCGACGCCGCTGCCGTGCGGATCCTGAAGGCCGAGCTTTCGCAAAAGCTCGCGCCTGCCAGCGTGCGCCAGGTGCTCGGCGTGCTCTCGAGGATCTTCGTCGTCACGGCGAAGGACAGGCTGCACCGCCTGGACAATCCCGTCCGGGACGTGTCCATGCCCAAGGTGCGCAACGCCCGCGTGCGCTACCTCACGCAGGAAGAGGCCGCCCGCCTGCTCGCCGACCTGGAGATCCGCGCGCCCGTGTGGCATGACCTGGCCGCGCTCAGCCTCTGGACCGGCGCCCGCCTTGGCGAGCTGCTCAGCCTGCGCGTGCGCAGCGTCGACCTTGCGGGCTCTTCCGCCCTGGTCGAAGGCAAGACGGGCCGGCGCATGATCCAGCTCAACGCCCCTGCCCGCGCCCTGCTCCAGCGGCGCATGGATGGCAAGGCCTCCGGCGACTGGATCTTCCCTGCGGAAAGCAGCCGCAACAAAAGCGGCCACCGCTGCCTTTCGCACGCCGCCTTCGACGCCGCCTGCCTGGATCTCGGGCTGAACGGCCCTGAAACGCCGCGGGAAAGCAAGGCCGTCTTCCACAGCATGAGGCATACCTTCGCCAGCTGGCTGGCAATAGCGGGCGTGCCGCTCTACACGATCAGCCAGCTCATGAGCCACAGCACCATGAAGATGACCCAGCGCTACGCGCATCTTTGCCCGGACACCCAAAAAAGCGCCGTCGAGCTGCTTGCGGGCATGATCTGAATGTTTCATGCGCTCCCCAGCCTGCGGTTATGGTCGAGCCAGCGCTCGAGGTCAGCCGGGCGGTAGAAGACCGCTCCGGAATTGTCCGCGGCCTTGATGAAGTCCGGGCCGCTGCCGCGCACGCGCTTGTCCGCCAGGGTGGCGACCTTGAGTCCGTAGAGCCGCTGCACTTCCGGCGGGGTGAGCAGCGGGCGGCGCTTGAGCGCCTCCAGCTCGGCGACTTCCCTGAGGACGCGCTCCGCGAGGGGCGCGAGCGCGGCGCCGACTTCTTGGGCGATGATCTCCTTGAGAGCCGTTTCTTCCATGGTCACCCCTGCTTTCCGAGCAGTTCCTGGATGCTGACGCCGTCCCTTTCCATCTGGCGGTCGCACGCGGCGCGGAAGCCGAAGGTGGCCGCCAGGAGCGCCAGCTGCAATGCGATGAGCGCGAAGCCGATGCGGATCTTCCTTTCCTCCGCCGTGAGCCGCCCGGCCCCTGCCCTGCGGGCGCGGGCGCCGTTGACAATGCCGCAGCCTGCGGCTAGTGTTCCCTGTGACATGGCAAGATACCTCCTTGCTGTGTTTCGCCCCGCTGAAAAGGTACCAGCTTTTCGGCGGGGATTTTGTTTAATCCTCCAGCCATACGGGAATGACTTTTTTCCTTCCCTTGGCGTTTGCGGAATGTTGAGGGAACGGGAGCAAATGAGGAGGAAAATGCAAGCCGACAAGCCTGGCGTGCCATTGCGCCGCGATCTGGTCGGATGCCAGCAGCTTCCGGACCCATGTCGTGGAAATGCCCAGCTGCTCCGCCGTCCATACCATGCTGACATGGTTTTCGCGCATCCACCGCTTTAATTCGTCTGTTCTCAAAACTTGCGCCCCGTTTTTGAGTTTGCTATAAAAGTTCTTGTTTTTTGTTTGTGTTTCGTGTTTTGTGTTGCGTCTGTTCTTCTTTTACTAAAATCAAATTTTATATGCAACAAATTTTTTTTGTGAATTTTGAAGAGGGGAATAAAAATGCAGTTATTTGAGCGTGTAAAAAAAGTTGCGCTTGCCAAGGAAGGGAGCGTCAAAGGTCTAGCGGAGCAGCTTGGCAAGAGCCAGCAAGCGTTTGCACATTATATGTCCCCAAAAGCGGAGTATAATCTCTGGCGCTTCCTTCCGAAAATCCTTGAACTCTATCCCGACATCTCCCGCGACTGGCTCTTCTTCGGCGAGGGGGAGATGGAGGAAGGAACAGTGCCTTCCCGTGCCGCCCTGCTCTCGGAAAACGCTGAACTTAAAGCGCAGCTTGAGGAAGAACGGGCCCTGCGCAAGGAAGAGCAGGCCATCAACCGCCGCCTGGTGAACCGCGTCCTGCTCTCGGAC
>JAGADT010000173.1 GCA_017613475.1 Desulfovibrionaceae bacterium
CATACTTCATCCCTATTAATGAATTACAGCATATGCATGGCAGTTCAGGTTTTACACAGTAAATACTGATGCCAAAAAGGACTGTACATGTTTAAAAACCCATTTAAACGGAGATCATCAATGGCTAATGAGCAAAACGAGCAAGCTCAAGACATTCAAAATGAGCAAGTTGAGCAATCTAACGAGCAAACTCAGGCTGAAGGTGTAGAGCAAGCAAACGACGTTACCGTTGAATCTTTACAAGCGCAAATCACTAAACTAGAAGAAAATCTTAAGCTTGAAAAAGCTCGTACTGCCAATGCAGTTTACGAAGCACAAAAAAGTGTAGAGCGTATTCAGCGTGAATATGGCATCAGCCCCAGATCAGGCAGGCCGCAGGTCGTCTGTACGGAAACGCCCACGCGTGAGGCGGAGTCCGAAGCCGTTTTTGACCGTGAGCTGGGCAAGCAGATGCATCATGGGCAGGTGGCTGTGAAGGTGGCTCCCCTGCCTCGTGGCGAGGGCACCCGCATCACCTTTGCAGCAGATGAAAAGGCGTTTCCCCCAGCCTTCTGCCAGGCTGTGCGGGAAGGCGTGGAGAACGCGCTGCAGTCTGGCCCCCGCACAGGGTACCCGCTGCAGGATATTGCTGTAACCGTAACGCAAATGGTCCGCCTTGAAGGCAAAAGCACGCCTGTGGGCTTTCACATGGCGGCTGGCATGGCTGTAAGGCAGGCTCTGGCTTCGGCGTCTGTTGCCGTTCTGGAGCCGTTGATGCAGGTGGAAATTTCTGTTCCGGAAAGCGCAATGGGCTCCGCGCTCAGCCTGTTTGGGGCCCGCGGCGGGCTTGTGGAAGCCATTGAAGACAGGGCGGACCTGAAGGCTGTGAGGGGCGTTGCGCCCATGAGCCGTCTTTTTGGCTTTTCAACGGATCTGCGGTCGGCCACGCAGGGGCGGGCCGGGCTGGTCATGCGCTTCGCGCGCTTTGACATTCCGGAATAGAAGCCGTCACATCGTTCATAAGCAGAAAAGCCAGGGCAGGGAGCAAAAACTCTGCCCTGGCTTTTTTATGGGTGCAGCAAAGGTCAGTTCTTTCTGCGGGCGCGGCGCTCGCTTTTCAGCGTGCGGTATTTGAGGGCGTCGTAGATGGGGCGTGACCCTGTTTTGTTGGCAACAATGGTGGCGCATTCCGCGGCCAGGAGCATTTCCGGAAGGCAGTGGAAGCAGCCGCACATCTCGGCGACAAGCGCGATGCCAGTGAGAGGCGCCCGGACCGTTCCCGCGAAAAGCGATGTCATGCCCAGGACAAGGAAAACGGGCAGGCGCCCGGTGAGCGACGGCATAAGTTCAGCGCAGGTGGTTCCGGCCAGGGCTCCTGCCATGCCGCCGATAAACAGCATGGGCATGAGGATGCCGCCGGGCACGCCTGATGCGAAGCTCAGCACGGAAAAGAGGATTTTTACGCCAAGCAGCACGGCAAGCGACGTTATGGCAAGGTGCGTGCCTGTCAGCCCGCCGAGCTCGGGCATGGAATAGCCAAATCCGGCGAGGACCTGGGGATAGAAGAAAAAGAGCAGTCCGCTGATGAAGAAGGGGATAATGGGCTTGAGGGCAGGGGGAACGACCTTTTGCCTGTCGTGGAAGATAGTTGTTCCGTAAAGAAGCAGGTTGTACCCGGCTCCGAAAAATCCAAACATGATGCCAAGGAGAGGCGCGATCCAGAGCTGCCCCCAGGGAAGGGAGGCGATATCAGCAAAGGGAAAAACCAGCCCAAAGCCAAATACAAGCGTTACAACCGCCCAGGCGGAAGCCGCGGCCGCGGAAGTAAAGAGCAGGTGGGGAATGGTGATCAGCGTTTTGATTTCTTCAAAGGCAAAGAGCATGCCGGCGCAGGGCGCGCCAAAGGCCGCTGTCATGCCGGCTACGCTCCCCGCCACGAGGAAACGGGAGGCGTGGCCTGGATTTTCACCAGAAATTTTTCGGAAAAGGCTGCCAAAGCCGCATCCCACAGCCGCGCCCATCTGAATGCTTGGCCCTTCCCTGCCCACGGAGAGCCCGCCCATCAGTGAAACAAGCGTGCCGATAAATTTGCAGGTGACAATGCGCAGCCAGGGGAAAGGCAGCTTGCCCATAATGGAAAGCTCCACCTGCGGGATGCCGCTGCCGCTGATGAGCGGCACCTTGCGGACAAGCTGGCCCTGAAAAAGGGCCATCAGGAGCAGCACGGCGAACAGCAGCAGGATTTCTTCATGGCTGAGGGTTTTATGCTGCAGCAGCGCTACAAGCCACGCGCAGCCATGGTCATACAGCCAGCGGAACACGCCGATGACGCCTCCTGTGCAGCCCCCGACAAAGACGCCCTGGAGCAGGATGCGCGCCACGCTTTCCTGCCGCAGGGCATGCATTTCCCGCAATATTGGGGGCAGGGAGCTGGAAGGGAGGTTTGCTGGGCTGCTGGATTTGGCCATGGGAAGCTCCTTGATATCGGGCACAGTCTGTGCGCTGCCAAACTATGCCGCAGGATTGGCAGAAAAGCTGGTTTTGAACGTATCTGCAGGCACGAGCAAAAGCCAAAAAATAATGGGAAACAGCATGTAAGAATCAGCCTGCAGCCAAAAGGAGAGGGATAAAGGGAAGCAAAGTTATCCAGGTTCGTTCTTCACTGCTGGGGCAGGCTGACGTTTTTCGTTGCCTTATGGCCTTCCGGGGAAGGCGTTGACCATTTTGATGCTGATGTCAGGGAAGGCATCAACAAACTGCACGGTAAAATCAGGGAAGGCCGTTACCCATTGCCATTTGCCGCATTGATCAGGAAAAGACTTGACGGCCTGCACATTGAGGTCGGGAAAGGACGAGACCTTTTTGATTTTAAGATTGGCGTTGTATTGGACGACCTTGACTTTGCCGTAAAGCGGTATGCCCTTGTAGCGGCAGTTGGAATCAACCTTGGAGGCAGCCTGTGCGGTGCCGAGGCCGAGAAGCAGGATCATAAAAAAGGCTATCGCAGCGTGTTTCATGGATTTTTTCCTTTGCAAGAGGCGTGTTACTTCGTTTCCGTGATGCGGAGTGATCCGCGGTAGGGATCATCCTTTTCAGCGCCTTTAAGCCAGCGGGCGAGCTGCAGGCAGCACCTACCTCAGCAGCCGCCGCCCCCGCCTCCGCCTCCGCCGCCGCCTGAATAGCCGCCGCCCCCGCCAAACGAAAAGCCCGAGGATGAAGGTCTGGGCGGAGAATAGGCGGCGATGCTTTGCGTTGTCATGGAGGTGAAGGAATCAAGCATGGAGGGGGAGGTAAAGAACAGGGTGCTGTCGGAGTACACGCCTTCCTTTTGGGCTTCCGCCAGTTCCTGGGCGAAGCGGCTGCCCCAGGCTTTTTCCAGCCCCAGGGCGACTGCGTAGGGCAGCAGGCGGCGGTAGGTCACAAGCGGCTTGTCCGGCGGGTTTTCCATGTTGAGCCTGTCGCTTTCAGCCGCGCCAATATACATGGCCAGCCCTTCGATGTCTTTTCTGAGGCGGGCGTATTCCGCTGTGGAGGAGTCCATGATGGGGGCAAAAATGAAGGGGGTAATCAGTGTCAGCGCGATAAGCAGGAGCTGATACGGGCTGAACAGGCTTCCAAGAGCTCGGATATCAATCACTCCGGCGCCCCAGTCCATGCCCCAAAGCACGAGGAGCAGTATGGGAAGGGTCACCAGGAGGATAATCAGGGAACGGAAGATATTCCGGCCCTTGAAAATGTCCACGAGGCTGGAACACAGCGCAAAACCAGGCACGGCAAGCAAAACGAGCAGGGCCAGGACGGTTTCTATGCCGTCGCTGCCGAAAAGGGGCCATGAGTGCAGGGGGCCCATGTAAGCGCGGAACAGCAGGAAGAGTCCGCAGAGCGGCACAAGGAAGCAGAGGGCAATTTGCAGGATGTTGTCTTTCCATTGCCGCCCGTAGTCCAGGTAGAGATTTTTGGAGCAGCTTTGGAGAAGCCCATGGAAAAAGCTCGCGTTTTCAGGGCCGACGTTTATGTGCTGCTTGTTCTGGAGCCGTTTGGCTGCAAGTTCTTCCTCAGGATGCGGGGAACCGCTTTCGAGTCCTTTCAGGATGAATTTTCCTTTTTCCGCCTGCTCAGCCGCGCAGAGTCCCTGCCCGATAAGCGAAAGGAAGAGGGCGGCCATTCCCCTGGGTTCAAGGTGATTTTTGTTCCAGATGAAGTTGACCGCAGCGGGGGAAAGCACAGTGTCCCTGCGCGGCCCGTATTTGCGCAGGCGGTCAGGGAGCGCCGGAGGATTAAAGAGGGGAAAGGCGGGGCCGACATCCGGATCTTTGCCCCACCTGCGCCAGAGCAGCCAGCAGGTGCCAAGTGTGGCGATGAAAAGAAGGGTAAGGGACGCAGTCAGCCAGTGCACGCTGCCCGGGGTGATTTTTTCAGGTTCGCGGACAAAGCCCTTGGGCCAGGCTACGGCAATGGTGAATTCCTCGCCGGGGAAGAGACTGCCGTTTTTCTGGAAGGAAAGCGCCATGCGGCCGTTGTATTCCTGGGGGGCGATGCTGACAGGGCTTTCCGTGGAGCCGTGCACGCCGGCCCATGCCCTGGAATCGGTGAATGATGTTCCTGGCGGAGGGAGAACAAGGCAGTGGGCTGCGCCGATGCCCTGGGACCACCCTGGCCCGGTGACGTTCCAAACCAATTCGTCCTGATTTTCAAAAAAGCCGATCTGCTGCGTAATGTCGTAGGTCAGCACAAAGCGGTGGACGCCGGCGGAAAGGAACCTGTCTTTATCGCGGAGGTAAATGCGGAAAAATGGCGCCATGCTGCGCGTATCATTTGTCGACTGCGGAACGCCGTCTATCAGGATGGAGCGGACCGTGAGCGTGACATTGCGGCGTTCCAGCCCTTTCCAGCGGGGATTGATGGGGATATCACGGTACATGCCGTGATGCGTGCCGTCGGTGGGGATTGCTGCCAGCATGTCTTCGGTAACAGTGATGCGGTCCTCATCGGAGAGCGCAACACGCACGTTCATGCTTTGCATCCGTATGGGAAGTGAAGCGTGTGCCGGGAGAAGCGCTGTAACAAAAAGCAGGAGGAGAAAAAGAGGAACCCGCTTCATGATGAAGACCCCCTTGGAGAGGCTTATTGGGATTGCCCAGGGGGGCAAAGGCACTGCCTCTTGCCCCGCCTGCCATGAAAGG
>JAGADT010000174.1 GCA_017613475.1 Desulfovibrionaceae bacterium
ATGTCAGGCGGGCGGCAAGCACCGGGCGGCTGCGGTTTGCCCGGAGGCTGCAAAGGTCGTTGCACAGCTTTTCGGGCAGCATGGGGGTCACGGAGCAGGGGAAGTAGCAGGAATTGCCGCGGGCCAGGGCCTCGCGGTCCAGCGCGGAACGCGGGCGGACGTAGAGGCTTACGTCGGCAATGGCCACCCAGAGCGTATTGCCTTCCACGCAGATGGCGTCGTCAAAATCGCGCGCGTCCGGCCCGTCGATGGTCACAAAGGGCAGGTCCCGCAGGTCGATGCGCTGGCCTGTGGAGCCGGAGGGCTTTTCCGGGCAGGCTTCGGGCAGCGCTTCCTCAAGCCCTGCGGCCTCTGCCGCAACATCCGGCGGGAAATCGAAGGGGATCATGTGGTTGAGCCGTGTCAGGCGTTCCTGGACCTCTGCGGAGTGCTCGTTCTCCAGCAGGGAGGAGGCTGCGGCATTCCACACGCCGTCAGGGCGGCGGCCCAGAAGTTCGGCAAGCAGGAGCGTGCCCTTTTTCGGCGCGTGCGGAAGGGCGGAGCAGTCAACATCCAGCAGGATGGGAAAATGCGGGTCCGCAGGGGCGGCATACAGACCTTCCGCAGGGGGAAGCGGCCTTGCCGCGCTGCGCTGCCTGTGCATGGAAGCGTCGGAGGGGGCGGCAAGGTATGCCTTGGGGCCAATGACACGGGCGGCCAGCATTTTTGCGCCGCGCCTGACCACGCGGACAATGCGCGCTTCCGCGGCCAGCCCGTGCGCCGGGGCTGAGCGGCCAGGCAGGAGGATGGCTTCCGCCGTGTCGCCATGCAGGGCGTCGCCCATCAGCGCCGCGGGAATAAAGACATCGCGCGTAGATTCGTTGCCTGCCTGCATGGTCAGGAATCCTGAGCCTGAGCGCTGGACGGAAAGCACGCCGGTGATGGTTTTCACCTGGCCCGCATCGGTCCACTTTCCGCCGCGCAGGCGGAAGATCCTGCCCTCGGCTTCCAGCGATTCCAGCGCGTCAAGCACCGCGCCCTTGCTGCGGCGCGGGAGGGCGGCCATGCGCAGGATGTCATCCAGGCGCAGGGGGTGGCGGACCTGGCGCAGGAGCGCTTCGAGTCCTTCAGGCGTAACGAGGGAGGCATTGTCCCCTTTGCGTATGCTCATCTTGCGGCTGCCTTTTAGTTATCTGCATTTGAGTAAAAGCGGCAATGCCGCTCACAAAGTCCCTGGCTCATGCACTTGAGTGAGAGCGGCAGTGCCGCCTGCGGCTGCCTTTGAAAAGTCTTTAGTTATCTGCACTTGAGAAAAAGCGGCAATGCCGCCGGCCATGCCGCACGCGGGGTTGTAGCCGGCTGGCTTTGGGGGCGGGCGCTTGTTCGCGAGGGCGGCGGAGGCGGCCTTGTACCAGGCGTCCCACCACTGGGGGAAGGGCAGGCCGCACCAGAGGGACGAGCAGAAGACGGTGGCGACGGATAATTCCCAGAGGCTGGGGATGCCAAGCCCCCTGAGCTTTACGGCGTCTTTGGAGGTGCACAGGACGGGAAGCCCGGAAGCCGCGATGCGTCCGGCGTCTTCCTGGCTGTAGGCGTGGTGGTCAGGGAAGACGCTGTGCAGTTTGGGCAGCCCTTTCATGAAGGCTGAGGCGGTGGCCCTGACCTGCTGCGGGTTGCCCACGCCGGAAACCAGCACATAGGGATCGCCCGGGGCGGGGCAGGCTTCCTGCGGGGCGCTGCTCAGGCTGCGCAGGGGCTCCGGACGCAGGCAGAAGCCAAAAACGGGCTTCTTAAAAGGGGCGAGCCTTGCGCAGATATCCGGCAGGAGGGCGGCAAAGCCCTCGGGTTCTGCCTTGATGAGGAAGGCGTCGGCACTGTGCAGGGCGCTTTTTCCCTCGCGCCAGAAGCCCGCGGGGAGGACGCTGTTCCAGTCCTTGCCAAGGTCTTCCGGGCGCAGCAGCACGAGGTTGAGGTGCCTGCCGGCGGCAAGGTGCTGAAAGCCGTCGTCAAGCAGGAAGAGGTCCGGGTGCAGATTGCCCTCGGCAAAGCGGGCGGCGCGGGTGCGCTTGGGGTCTACAATCACGCGGGCCTGCGGATGCCGCGAGAGCAGCATCAGCGGCTCGTCGCCGGCTTCTGCGGCGCTATGGCTTAGGGAGACGTTCAGGGGCAGCTGCGGCGGCTTTGCCCCGTACCCACGCGAGAGCACTGCCGGGGACAGCCCCTGCTGGATGGCGTGGGCAAGGAGCCAGTCCACCACGGGCGTTTTGCCGGAGCCGCCCAGGGCGATGTTGCCCACGGCAATGCATGGCCTGGACGGCGTGAAAGATTTGAGGACATGCAGCTCCCAGAGCCTGCGCCTGAGCCGCATGAAGCCGGCGTAAAGCAGGCTGGCGGGGAAGAGGAGGGGACGGAGCAGGGATTGGAGCGCTAAGAGCGTCATGCTGCCTCCTGGCCGCACTGCGGCTTTTATGATTCTTCCTCAGCCATGGCCTTTGGGAGGCCCTGGTTATCGGCAGTTGGCAAAAAGGGTTGGCTTGCTGCCCTGCGCGAAAAGCGTCCTGGCAAAAGAGGCAAGGCGTAAGGCCGGGAGCGGCCGGAAAAGCTCACGCCCTTCCGGCCGCTCCGCCGTGTCAGATGAAATCCGCGTCCGCGGCTGCGCGTCCGTTATCCAGCATGATGTGGATAAAGTGCATGGACCGCTCATCAACGGGAATGATGGGAAAGGCCGTCTGGCATTTGGCGCAGCGCACCTGTGTTGGCCGTATCTGGGCCGGCACATGGATTGTCTGCCCGCAGGAAGGGCAGACGTAGCCGAAAACAATGTGCATGCTCACGGGAGCTGCCGGCTGCACGGGGCGTTGGGACATGGGCATTCCTTATGGGCGCCGTTACAGGTTCTTTTGGGGTCCTTCCGCGAGGAGGGATTCCCCGGTCATCGCTTCCGGAATGGGCGCGCCCCAGAGCGCCAGCAGCGTGGGGGCAATGTCGCCCAGCTTGCCGTTTGGCTTCAGCGGGACGGAGCGCCCGCGGTCCAGGACAAGCAGGGGCACGGGGTTGCAGGTATGCGCAGTATGGGGCTTGCCTGTTTCAGGATCGATCATCCGCTCCACATTGCCGTGGTCTGCCGTGAGGATAAGGCGCCCGCCGGTCTCCGTGATGAAGTTTTCTATCCTGCCGACGCAGTCATCCACCGTTTCAAGGGCGCGGATGGCCGCGGGGAGGACGCCAGTGTGGCCCACCATGTCGGGGTTGGCAAGGTTGCATACGGCAAGCAGGTAGCGGCCTGTTTCCAGCGCGTCGAGCAGGCGGTTGGTCACTTCATTGGCGCTCATTTCCGGCTTCAGGTCGTACGTGGGCACGTCGCGGGGGGAGTCAACGAGGATGCGGTCTTCCCCGGGGAAGGCTTCTTCCCGCCCGCCGTTCAGGAAGTAGGTGACGTGGGCGTATTTTTCCGTCTCCGCAATGCGGATTTGGCGCAGCCCCAGCTTGGAGGCGGTTTCTCCCAGCGTATCGCAGACATTGTCCTTGGGGAAGGCTACGGGAATGTCCAGCGCGGCGTCGTAGGAGGTCATGCAGGCCAGCCCGGCGAGGCTGGGGCGGGGGCCCCGTTCAAAGCCGCTGAAATCGGGCAGGTGGAACGCGGAGGCAAGCTCCCTGGCGCGGTCCGCGCGGAAGTTGAAGAAAAAGAGGCCGTCGTTATCGCGCAGGCACACGTCCTGCGGGTCGCCCAGCAGGCGGGGCTTGATGAATTCATCGGTTTCATTGCCGGCATAGGCTTCTTCAAGCGCCTGCGCGGCGTTGTCCGCTCGGCTGCCTTCGCCATGCACCAGCATGTTCCAGGCCGTCTGCACGCGGTCCCAGCGCTTGTCGCGGTCCATGGCGTAAAAGCGCCCGATAAGCGTGCCGAGCTTCGCCTGGCTTTCCTGGAGGACAGGCTCCAGCATGCGGACGTAGCCTGCGCCGGAGGTTGGCGGCGTGTCGCGCCCGTCCATGAAGGCGTGGACCACCGTGGGGATATGGCGGGCTGCTGCGGTGCGCAGCAGGGCTTCAAGGTGGCGGATATGGCTGTGCACGCCGCCGTCGGAGAGGAGCCCCGCAAAATGCAGGCGCCCGCCGCGGGCAGCGACCGCGTCCATGAGGGCGCAGAGCGCGGGGTTGGAGGCAATATCGCCGGTTTCCACGGCAATGTCGATCTTCGTCATGTCCTGGTAGACGATGCGCCCTGCGCCGATATTGAGGTGGCCTACCTCGGAATTGCCCATGAAGCCTTCAGGCAGGCCGACAGCGCGGCCGGAGGCGGTAAGGGAGGTGCGGCCCGGCATGGCGAGCAGGCGGTCGATATTGGGCGTGGAGGCAAGGGAGGCAGCGTTGCCCGGGCCTGGCTCGGCAAGCCCGTAGCCATCCAGGATGAGGAGGACGGTGGGCACGGGATCGGCAATCGCGGGGAAGGGCCCATCCTCACTGCCTTCAGATGTGCCTTTGGGCTGTTCTTCAGGGGCGATCCTGGGGGCGTCGTGCCAGAGGGCTTCAAGCTGGAAAAGCGCGCGGGTTTCTGCAAGGAAAATGTGGACGACAACGTCGTTCATGTCCGTCAGGATCCATTCGCCGTTCTGGTAGCCCTCCATCCGCAGCCACTCGAAATTTTCGGCGGCGGAAAGGTCGGTAAGCGCGTCCGTCAGGCTGCGCGCGTGCCTGGAGGAGCTTGCCGTGGCGATGATGACGGCGTCCATGCAGGAGTTTTTGCCGGTGAGGTCAATGCCGACAATATCCAGCGCCTTGCCCTCTTCAAGCCTGCGCATGACAATGCGGGATTTGGAGGTGGCGGGAAGGGTGGAATAGCGCCTGGCGGCTTGGGCGGCCGGCGCGGCCTGTGCCTGTGATTCCAGAGGGGTGCGGGTGTTGTTTTCCATGGGTCAGAGACTAGCCGATTTGCGTCCTTTCTGCAATCAAAGCATCGTGAAATGCGGCGGGGAAAATGCGGCGTCAGGCGCCAGGACGCGAGTGGGAGGGGGAGGCTTGACCTGCCTATGAAAAGAGGGCAAGTTCAGTTCCCTTGCGGAAAAGAGCAATCCTGTAATCTTTTCAGCATCGTCCATTCGTTTACTTTTGGAGAAAAAAATGTTCGACCCAACCATGGAAATCATGTCCCGGGCTGACCTGCAGGCGCTCCAGCTGAGCCGGCTTCAGGATCTTTGCCGCCGGGTATATGCGAATGTGCCTTTCTACCGCAGCGCCTTTGATGAACGCGGCATCACGCCGGATAGCATCCGCACGCTGGACGACCTGCGCCGTCTTCCGTTTACCGAAAAGCAGAACATGCGCGATAACTATCCGTTTGGGCTTTTTGCCGTGCCTCAGTCAGAGATTGTCCGCCTGCACTGCTCCAGCGGCACAACCGGCAAGGCTACCGTGGTTGGCTATACCTGCGAGGATCTGGTAAATTGGTCCGGGCTTATGGCCCGCTGCATGGCCATGGCAGGCGCTAATGAAAACGACACCCTGCACAACTCGTACGGCTACGGGCTTTTTACGGGCGGCCTTGGCGCGCATTATGGCGGCGAGCGGCTGGGAATGACGGTTGTGCCCATGTCCGGCGGCAGCACGCGGCGCCAGGTGCAGCTGATGAGGGACTTCGGCGCGACGGTGCTGAGCTGCACGCCGTCCTACGCGCTCCATCTGTACGAAGAGGGCCTGGCCTGCGGCATTGACATGAAGGAACTGCCCCTGCGCATCGGCATTTTTGGCGGGGAGCCGTGGACGCAGGCCATGTGCCGCGACATCGAAGATAAAATGGGCATCAAGGCCTACAATATTTACGGGCTTTCCGAAGTCATGGG
>JAGADT010000175.1 GCA_017613475.1 Desulfovibrionaceae bacterium
AGCAAGCTTGTGCATCCCTTCGCCATCCTTTTTTCCCCCACGTGGAACCTGCCCTGCAATACGCGCGAACGCCGCCGCAGCAATCCCTGGATGCAGCCTGCCAAGTTCCTCACCTACGCCGCGTATGAAGAGCGCTTCCGCACTGAGCTTTCTGAGGCGGGCCTGCCCCTGGAAACCCCTGAACAAAAAAAGTCCGGCGGTCAGGCATGAAGACGAAGCTCCCCACGCCTGAAGAACTGCTGGCCGGCATGCAGCCCGCGCCCTCACGGCACTGGCTGGACAGCCCGCCGGACTTTGCAAAAGCGCCTTTCTGCCACCCCGCGCGGAAGGATACCATGGCCCAGCTGGGGATGCCCCACCCCCACGACTGGAACCCTGCCGACGAAGACTGGAAGCTGCCGGAAAACTGGGAAGAGATCATCTACAAGGGGCTCAAAAAACGCCTCGCACGGCACCGTTCCCTGCGGGTCTTCCTTGAATCCTGCGTGCGCTGCGGCGCGTGCGCGGACAAATGCCATTTCTACCTGGGCACCGGCGATCCAAGGAACATGCCTGTCCTGCGGGCGGAACTGCTGCGCTCGGTCTACCGCAGGCACTTTACGCTTGCGGGCCGCCTTTTGGGCAAGGCTGCCGGAGCCAGGACGCTGAATAAAAACGTCATCAGGGAATGGTTCTGCTACGCCTACCAGTGCAGCGAATGCCGCCGCTGCTCGCTCTTCTGCCCCCTGGGCATTGATACGGCGGAGCTCACGGCCATTGTCCGCGAGCTGCTCTGCGAGCTGGGGCTGGCCACAGGATGGATTATGGAGCCCGTGCTCAACTGCGAGCGCACCGGCAACCATATTGGCCTGAAGCCGCACACCATCAAGGAGCTCATTGATTTCCTCTGCGACGATATTGAAACCATCACCGGCATCCGCATTTCCCCGCCCATTAACGAAAAAGGGCACGAAATCCTTTTTATCGCCCCATCCGGCGACATTTTTGCCGATCCCGGCATCTACACCTTCATGGGCTACCTCATGCTCTTCCATGAGCTGGGGCTTGACTACACGCTTTCCACCTACGCTTCCGAAGGCGGCAACTTCGGCTCCTTCATCTCCTTTGAAACGGCGCAGAAGCTCAACGCCAAGCTGTTTGCCGAGGCGGACAGGCTCAATGCCAGCTGGATATTGGGCGGTGAATGCGGGCACATGTGGCGGGTCATCAACCAGTACATGGATACCTTCAACGGGCCGGCCCCCAAGAACACGCGCACGCCGGTTTCCCCTGTCACGGGCACGGTGTTCCGCCACGCCTCCTCAACAAAAATGCTGCACATCGCGGAATTTACGGCCGACCTGGTGCGCCACGGGAAGCTCAGCCTCAGGCCTGAACGCAACAGCCACCTCATCACGACCTTCCACGATTCGTGCAACCCGGCGCGCTCCATGGGCCTTTTGGAAGAGCCCCGTGAAGTGCTGCGGGCGGTCTGCCCGCATTTTGTGGAAATGCCGGAAGGCACGATCCGCGAGCAGACCTTCTGCTGCGGCTCGGGAGCGGGGCTGAACGCGGAGGAAATTATGGAGCTCAGGCTGCGGGGAGGCTACCCCAGGGGCAGCGCCCTGCGCCATGTGCAGCTGACGCGGCAGGTCAACCACATGGCCTGCATCTGCGCGCTGGACAGGGCCGCCCTGCCTGCCGTAGCCGATTACTGGGCACCGGGCGTCACCGTCGGCGGGCTGCATGAGCTTGTTGGCAACGCGCTGGTTATGAAAGGCGAAATCCCCCGCACCACGGACCTTAGGCAGGAAGAGCTCCCCTGCCCGGACACGGCGCCGGAAGAGGAGCAAGGCCATGCCTAGCCGCCACTCCACGACCCCAGCCATCCTTGCCCTGCTGGCTGCCGGTGCCCTGCTTTTCTGGCGGGGCCTTGATTCCGGGCCCATTCAGGCCCCGGAACTTGCCAAGCCCTCCGGCCGGCCATGCCTGGAAGAGGCTTCGGCCATGCGGGCCAGGCACATGCGCCTGCTCCATGACTGGCGCGATAAGGCCGTCCGCGAAGGCCAGCGCATCCATACCGCCCCTGACGGCTCCAAATGGCGCATCAGCCTGCAGGGGACCTGCCTCAGCTGCCATGAAAAAACGAGCTTCTGCAGCCCCTGCCACGAAAAGAACGCCGTGGAACCCAGCTGCTGGAGCTGCCACGCCAGGAATGAAACGGCAGGGCCAAAGGCCGCCCCGGATTCGGGGGGCAAACAGGACCCACAGCCAAAAGGCGGCAGGCCATGAACAGGTCCAGGCGGGATTTCCTTTTGCTGGCGGGCGCGCCTTTACTGGCGCTCAGCGCAGCGCCCCAGGCCGGCCATGCCCTTGCGGCAGAAAAGGGCCGGGTTGTGCGCTGGGCCATGCTTGTGGATACGCGCCGCCTGGATGAACAGGCCATTGAACGCATGGCCAGGGCCTGCCACAAAGCCCACAACGTGCCCGACATTCCCGGCAGGCAGGAAGTGAAATGGCTTTGGGGCGCTGAAGTGCGCCACGCCTTCCCCGAAAGCTGCCACAGCGCCCTGCCCCACGCCCTGCAAACCCGGGCCATTCCCCTGCTCTGCAACCACTGC
>JAGADT010000176.1 GCA_017613475.1 Desulfovibrionaceae bacterium
CGCGCGAAGCTGTCTTCCATGCTGTAAGCCCGCGCATCCTCCTGCCTCAAGCTGCCCACAGCAAAGCCGCCGGCGCAATGCCAGCGGCTTTTTCTAAAGGGACTGCGGCGCTTATTCAGCGTCTGGGTCGGCCGCATCGTTGCAAGGAACATGGGGAACCAGAAAGCCCCGCCAGCTGGACACTGCAGCCTGGCGGGGCTTTGCGCGCCCGCAAGGGGCATCCGTCACTTATGGTGCTGCCCCCTGCCGTGCAGGTAGAGCCGCCGCATCTTGAGCAGGGTGCCCTTTATCTTCTCCCGCAGCCACTCCGGCTCCAGGACCTCCGCTTCCGTGCGGAAGCCAAGCACCCAGGAAACGCATTCCGGAATATTGAACATCCGCGCCTCCAGGGTTATGGAGCCATCCTCATGGCGCTCGATGCGCTGGCCCGCGCTCCACTGCCGCTCTGCGGCATACGCCGCAGCCGAGCCGGAAAAGCGGACCACAACCGTAAACGGCTCGCCCTGCATAACGCCAAGGGCCTCGCCTTTATGGGCAGGCAGTTCGGGGAAGCCCCCTGAGCTCTGGCCTGTCAGCTCACAGCTGACCAGCCTGTGCACGGCCAGCTTGGAGGGCTTTTCATGCAGGGGCCCGGAAGCATCCTCCCTTGCGACCCAGCCTTCGGCATACAGGCTTTCATGGTAAAGGAGCAGCCTCCCGGGGGCAAAGCCGTATTCCTTTTCCTTGCCGGCAGCGCGGTAGCGCACCCGGCAGATCTTTTCCTCCCTGACAGCCCGGATGAGCGCATCGATCATTTCCTGGAAAGGCTCGTAATTGATGCGCCCCTTGCTGAGCCCCGCGCCTATGGCTGAAGACACTCCCCCGCCTTCCGTGCAGGCAAGCGGCGCCATCTGAGCAAGGCAGTCCAGCGTTTCACGCTGCATGGAGAAGGGCAGCACATTCATCAGGAAACTGCGGCAGAGCGCAAGCTCGTTCAGCGCCTTCGCGTTCAGGCAGGACACAGGCATCCTTTCAGGCCGCTCCAGCCTGAAGGCCACTTCCTTGCCGAGGCGCTCCCGCTTAAGGCAGCCAAGCCCTGAACGTTCAAGCTGCTTTATGAGGCGGGAAACGGAGGCCTTGGACATGTTCATGTTTTCAGGCTCGGTCAATTCCCTGAGGCTGTAGGCCCGGTTATTAAAAAGCAGCAGGCTGAAAAGCCCGAGGAGCTTTACGGCAGGGGTTCCGTCGCCGTCCCATCGTTTTCCCATAGTCCTTATCCTTAAGTCCTGCGCCCCGTGCGGCGCCGCCGTCGTTAAAAAGGAAGGGGTCCTTGCCCGGGCCTGGCCCGCGCCGGCCGCGGGACAGGCCTTTTTCAGCAAAATCAGCTCCTGCAGGCTCCGACAGCCTTCCAGTACGACCAGTCATCGTACTGGTCGGCATTACAGCTGCTGCCGTCCTCACCGCAGTCCGCATAGTAAACAGCGATGGCAATGGCGCCCCATTTCAGCTTGTCCGCGAAGATCTGCTTCCCGTCACCTTCAGCGTCGGCGCGCCTGAAAACCCCGGCGAGTCCGCCGCAGTCGTCCTCGGCGACCCAATCGGGATAACGCTCCGCGGCCAGCCACTTGTCCCTGCCAATGGCATCCATGAACCAGCCTTCAAAAGCCGACTCGGCGTCATCTTCGCCCTCGGCCGCCAGGCTGGCGAGCGCCTCGGCCACGCCCTGGCCTATGCCCTGACCAGCAAAACGCATGGCATTGCACAGGACGTCTTTCGCATCGCCATTGGGGATCTCCCATCCGGCCGCCTTGAGATCGCCGGCCTTCAGCGGCATCCACGCGCCGTCAAGATTCACCTCAACGCCTGTCTCACGGCTCTCTTCCTCCCCGCCGTCCTTATACCAATCAATGTCAGCCACGCTCCGCCAGCGCACACGCACGCCATCACCCTCAATGCTGTTCCAGGCGTAGTCCACCCCGCCGGTCCAGGCCAGGTCGTGGCTAAGGTCGTCCCCTTCGGCGTGCTGGCTGATCTGAAACTGCCAATCCAGCTTGCCTTCAAACTCATTCCATACGGTGACCAGGATGTCTTTAGGCTTGGCCTCGGCCATGTCGCGGATATCTTCATCCAGCTCTCCATAGCGGGGGAACCTGCTCCCCGGAGGCATAAAGGCAACGTTCGTCACTTTCATATAGCGGCCATGTCCGTCATCCTGCGGAACCGGCGGCTCTTCCCGTTCCCGCATCCCGGAAATGGCTTTCTTCATGGCGCCTGTCCGCATGGCGGCGGGCACAACGAGCGCGGTGCGCGCATCGCGGGCAAAGGCATCCGCGCACATTGCCTTCGTTTTCATGGAGTCCGGCACAAAGCGCAGGTTCATGGGCCAGTCAGCCAGGGCTTTGGCGCACATTTCCGGCGTTTTCATTTCATCCGGGACCTGTGCCAGCCCCAGGGCGCCGCTCCTGCAGGCCGCTTCCCAGAACTTCTTGTCCGCGCGGGCTTTTTCAGGCACGCAGCAGAGAGAGAGGCTGCCGCTTTCCGCCGCGGCCAGGCATACTTTCAGCGAACGTTTCCTGGCTGGGATGAAATCCAGCGCATTGCCATCTTTACGTGCGGCGGCGAGGCAGAGCTCCGCCGTCTTTTCCTCGTCCGCCAGGCGTTGCAGCACAAAACAGGGATTTCCGTTTTCTATCTCCGCCATAATGTCGGCGGCAGGCTTTGTTCCGGACTCTTTCATGGGTTCCTCCGTAAGGGTGGCTGAAGGTTTCCTCTTGTTCCTGTCCTGCTGCACGCAGGCGCTCCAAAACATCCTCGGGATCAGCGGCCAAAAGGCCGTTCCTATGCCATTCCGCAGGCCTGCTTCAGCTTTTCCCACACCTTGACCATGGCCAGCGTATCCAGCCGGCAGTAGGCCAGCAGGGCCTCGCGGACGCGCCGGGCCTCCTCCGCGCCCATGCCCTGGATGCGGGGGAAAATCTCCATGGCCTGCCCGCCGTTCTGCACCAGCTCATCCAGCCCGTGGTAATCCAGCTCCTTATCATTGGGGAAAAGCGCCGGCAGCACGCTCTTTATGGAGAAGGAGCTGCCCATGGCCGGCAGGTAATACAAGCCCTTTTGAAAAGGTTCCAGCAGGTCGCGGATATTGGCGCGGATATCCATGAGATGCTCCGCAAGGTCGGGGCAGGCTCCTGCCAGCTCCTTCAGCATACGGCATTCAAAGTCCTTGTTGTAGGCAAGCACGCAGGCGTCCTGCGGGATGTCGCGGCACAGGCTTTCGGCCAGCGGGCGGCGCGGGTCCGTGCCGGATTCGCCCAGGAACTCGCGGTGCTGCAGACCCGCCCCTTCGCGCTCCGCAATGTGCAGGGAATACTGGAAGGGGATCTGCTGGTAGGGTTTTGTGCGCTCAAAGAGCGGCACGGCGGGCTGCATGGTCTCGAAATCCAAAAAATACAGGGGGTAGGAAAGCCCGCCCAGGAAACGGGCGATGCCCTCCCTGTCGATGCGCTCCCCGCCGTGCAGGGCGCATTCCGCCTGCATGCGCTGCACGGGCGTGAGGCGGAGCCTGTCTAGCGCGTCTTCAAAGCTCACAACGCCCTCCTGCCAGGCACAGATCTTGTCCGCGAAATCCATCCTGTACAGGTCGAACACGTTAGGCTGCGGCAGATCCCTTGTGCAGTACTGCCAGAAGGCGCAGGGATAGGCATGGCAGCGCTCAGAGAGCGCCATTTCCGGCTCATCGCGCAGGGCGAGGACGCGCCTGGCTTCAGCCGCCCTTTCAGGAACGGCGGCGTATTCCGCGGCGATTGCCTCGTCCATGGGGATGATGGTGAAGAGCTTCTGCACGTCCAGGCTGCCTTCCCGCACATAGTCCGCGTTCAGGCAGACGAGGTTCGCGCCGGCAACCGGAATGCCGCAGCGCTCCAGCAGCCATTTCTGGCAGGCAATGTCCTGCACGTAGCTGTCCCGCTTCTTTTCCTGGTCTTTTTGGGGGGAGGAAGGGGAATAGCTGAAGCTCTTCACCTCGTACAGGCCAAAGCCGCCCTTTTCCCTGCGCAGGATATCCGCCGAGCAGAAAAAGCCATCTGCGGCGAACGAGGCCTCGCAGATGACCTCCACGCCGCTGCTGAGGCATTCCTTTGTGCGCGCGAGCATGGCTGCGAGGTCGAGCCCGCCATCCGCCCTGCGCACCGTCACATCCACGCTGGGGCCAAAAAGATCCTGCGCCAGGCGGCCCACTTCCGTGCCTGCCGCGAAACGGGTCTGTACCCCGGGATCCAGGACCGCGGTCTCGGGCTTATGGACTTTCAGCCAGAGCGTTTGGGGCACTGGCAGAACAGGGTGTAACGGGATTTGGAGAGGTTCATGGTCGCTCCTTATTCAGTGCTTTTTTGAATCTGCCTGCGCTTCGGCCTGTATGGCAACGCACTTGGCGATGGGGTCTTCGCAGGCATCCCAGCGCTGGGCGAACATGCCGCGCTCCATGGCCGTTATCCAGGAGCCGTGCCGCACATGACCCTGCCAATGGGCGCCCTGCCCCTGCCAGCCCTTGAACAGCGCCTGCACCGCGCCGGAGAAGGAGCGGCAGCCCTTTGGCAGGGCGGCGGGGCTTTCGCTATCCATGCGCGGCCTGGCGGCGAGCACATGCGACGCGCCCGTGCTGTCGGCGCGCAGGAAGGCAAAGCGCTTTGCACCGCAGAAGGCGGCCAGCCCGCGCAGCAGGCGGCGCTCCTTAGGCTCAAAGCGCGCGTGGAAGAACACGGCAAACAGCGTTTCCTCCCTGCCGTCCTTCACGCCCTGCAGCCTCAGGTACGACTGGTCGAACTTCCACATGAAATCGCACACCTCTTCTTCCCTGCCGTTC
>JAGADT010000177.1 GCA_017613475.1 Desulfovibrionaceae bacterium
CGCGGCATACACGCGAGCGGCTACATGCGCTGGCCCAAAGGCTACCAGGAAAAGATCAGCCGCATCGAAGGCTTTTTGGACGATATCCTGGCGAAGCACGGCGCCAGCCTGCTGAAACGGTGAGAAGGACCAGGGGGATCCTGGACTGCCTGAGCCATTGTCTGGCGTGAGCCACAGTTTGCCAGAAAAAAGGCCGTCCGCGAACAGGCGGGCGGCCTTAATCCTGCTGCTGAGGACTCAAAGGGCTGGGAAATGGACATTTATCATTCGCTGAGACAGTACGGCGGAACGCCCGCCTTACAGCGATTCACCAAAGCGATACGCCGCCAGCAAATCCTTTTCGCTCACATCGCCCTTATCCTTCGCCCCGCGCGCCAGCACCGTTCCGGCATCCTCAAGACTGAAAAAATTGAGGGCAAGCCGGTACTGCGCAAGGATTGCGTCAAACATTTCCGGCAGCACCGCCGCCCCCACCAGGATCAATCCAAGCCTCCTGATGGGAAAGCTGTTCCTCATCGGCGTATGGAGCCTGTCTATCACCGCCTTCAGCTGGGCGCTCAGACCGTAAAAATACACGGGCGAAGCAATGATGAGCGTATCCGCCTCCCTGAGCTTCGCGTAGATCACGGACATATCGTCATGCTGAAAGCACTCGTTCCCTTCCCTGGAAAAACATGAATTGCAGCCGATGCACGGGCTTACCGCATAGTCATGAACCGATGCGATTTCCACCACATGATTTTTCCCAGCACCTTCTGCAAAGGAGGCAACAAGCCTGTCGGTATTGCCGTTCACCCTTGGGCTGCCAGCTAAAACAAGTATCCTGCTCATGAGCGGTCCCCCCTTACTGCTGGGCTGTTTCCATGGTTTGCCAGTCCCCGCTCAAGTTCCGTACTGGCATGGCGGTGGCTGTGAACGCTTTCACTTCCATAGTGGCTGTGCCTGTGTGAATGCATAACGGTATGCGCATGCGTGCTTCCTGCATGAGTATGGATAAACGTATGCAAATGCTGATGCGCATGGCTTAAAAGCAATGTATCCACGACAACAAGCGCTGTTCCTGCAATCATTACAGCCAGGGAAATGAGGAAAGTTCCCGTTACCTGCTCATGAAGGAACAGGAACGAGAGGAACGCGCCGATAAAAGGGGCAACAGAATAATACGCGCTGGTTTTGGCTGCCCCGAGCGTGTTCTGTGCTTTAACGTACAGGAAAATGCTCAAGCCATAGGCGACAAAACCAAGCAGAAGGGCCGGGATAATATGCTGCAAGCCAGGCATCTCTTCATGCTTAAGAAGCGCAATAGCCAAAGCCCCAAGCCCTGAAAAGACGCCCTTAACCGTTACAATCTCGTAAGTGTCCTTTGATGAAAGGCTTCTCGTGCAGTTATTTTCCAGCCCCCAGCAGACCGTTGCAAGGAGGACGAATAGCGAGCCATAGGAAAACGTGACGCTTTCCGCCCCCTCGAATGACAGGAGCGCGCTGGACAGCGTAATCAGCGCTATCGCCGCCCATAACCGTTTTGTCACGGTTTCCTTAAACAGGCAAAACGCGATCAGCGTTGTCGCCGCAATCTCGAAATTTCCCAGCAGGGAAGCATTGGATGAAGTGCCGTACTTGATGCCCATCATCAGGAAAACAGGAGCCGCAATGTCAAGCAAAACCATGCCGATGACATACGGCAGATCCTTTCGATCCAGTTTCCCGCTTTTTTCCTTTTTCCTGGCAATCGACACCACTCCTATGCCTATGCCGGCTCCCAGATACAGGAAGGCAGCCATTGAAACGGGTCCAACATGATTGAGCAGGTCTTTTGAAAACGGCACGTTGACGGCATAAAAAGCCGCTGCCAGCAACGCATAGATAATGGCTCTGGTTTTTTCCATTGCTTTACCTCGTCAGCATGGATGCCGCCATGCGTCCTGCCTTAGCTTTTTTAGCATCTCAGCCATGTTTTTCCCAAGCTGTACCATTGTCATCCGTCCCATTTCATCATTCGGGACAAACGACTCAGGCGCAAACATCAGGTTCCAGTAGCTGCTGGTTACAATGGGCATTCCGGAAAACGCAAAATATTTACTGATCCTATCCACCGCATTATTGCCGCCGGAACGGTAAAAACTAGCGACTGCCGCGGCAGGTTTTCCCGTAAATAACCTGCCATGCGTGCTGGCCGCGTAAAAGACCCTGTCCAGGACCGCCGTCAAGGCTCCATTTGCAGAGGCAAAATAAACAGGCGTTCCAATGATGACCCC
Source organism: Desulfovibrionaceae bacterium (assembly GCA_017613475.1). GTDB lineage: Bacteria > Desulfobacterota > Desulfovibrionia > Desulfovibrionales > Desulfovibrionaceae > Avidesulfovibrio. The sequence goes on from JAGADT010000177.1 coordinate 2,256, forward strand.
ATCAGAAGCAATCATCGCTTCAATCAAGGCATTGCAAACATCATCATTGAACGTACAGCGGAATGTCTCGGCGCATTTCCTGCAGTCAATGCAGCCCCTGACAGGCCTGGCCCCAAGCTGAAACCATTCCGTATCAACACCGGATTCGTTCAGCGCTGCCTCTACGATTTTCAGCGAATGAACAGTGCCTCCATTCCTATGGCTGCTGCCATTCACAAGCAACACCTTCATGACCAGTCCTCCACGCCAATCTTTTTTGTTTTGAAGATAACCAGTTTTGTCCTATCGGAACAGCACGCTGTCATCCCAGCCTTATCTTCCATCTGCTCCTCTCCCTGAAATGCAGAACCGCTGCGTAAAGGGGATTTTCGTCATGCCCATATCCAGCGCTCTGTACATGTAGCGCGCCGCAATGGAAGCATACGGCTTCCACTTTTTGCAGCGGCGGATCACCGTTTCGCGCCCCGGCTTTTTCATGCCGTGCAGCCAGCGGAAGGACTGCATGAACGCGCCGTCCTCAAAGGGCAGGACATCTTCACGTTGGAGCACGAAAATAAGGCACATCTTCGCCGTCCATGAGCCGATGCCGCGCAAAGCCGTGAGCCTGGCCATCACCTCTTCATCCGGGAGGGCGGGAAGCGCGGCAAGGTCTATGGCGCCATTTGAAACCGCGGCGGCAAAATCCAGCAGGCACATGGC
>JAGADT010000178.1 GCA_017613475.1 Desulfovibrionaceae bacterium
CCCCCCGCCAAGCAAAACGTTGCAATCCGGCAGGAAACACATCACATTCCTTCCATGAAGCAGGGGCTTTCCGCACGAAAGGGCCAGCGCTCATGGGCAGCCTGGGGATGCAGACCATTAAATATGGGTTAATGCCCCTGTGCATCCTGGAACAGATATCTTTTATGCAAGAAGGAAGCACGATGCTGAAACAGCCTGCGGATACTTTCTACCAAATTGCTGACGAATTTATCAGCTTTATCACAGGGACCGAACTCTCTGAACAGTCGGCTGACAGGCTCATCACGCTGTTAATGGCACTATATATCGCCGCGCTTGAGCTTCCTGATGCTGATCCTGAAACAGAAGATGCGCACAGAGGCAGCGAGTTTCCCCAAATACGGATCAGCAAGCGCCTAAAAACCACATATTGGGAAGTCTTTGACCCCTTTGAAAACAAAGAACCCGTTTGCTCCGACCTCTATGATGACATAAGGGATATCGCAAAAGATTTGCTGGACGGCATGGAGGAATATGACGCGGGAAGACCTGAAAACGCTGTTTTCGAGTGGCGTTTTGGCCTGAACAACCATTGGGGCAGCCATGCCGTTGACGCTATACGGGCCCTCCACGCCCTGAGGACCTGATTCCACATGGGGAGCTTTCCACACAAAAAGGGCCAGCGCCCTGAGCCTGTTCAATGGGCACTAGAAAAGCTGGTCAATGACCTCAAAAATGCGTAACAATTTGCCTCAAAAACACGTAACGAAATGCCCCAAAAATACATAATGATTTGCCCCAAAAACATGTAACAGAGATCACGTTTTAACAGGCAACTGCTTGTAATAGTAAGAAAATATGCCAAATGGATAAGAAGGGAAAACGCGGTCTTCCGAATAGCGCGCAGACGGCGTCAAAATTATCCCGATCGGGTCGCTGAGGGATTAAAAAACAAGAGCGGGGCGGCTCCCCAAAAGGAGGCGTCCCGCCTAGGAAAAATTGCGCATAGGGACTACTTGACAGAGTCTTTCAGCGCCTTGCCAGGCACAAAACGCACGGTTTTGCTGGCGGCAATTTCGATTTCCTGGCCCGTGCGGGGGTTGCGGCCCTTGCGGGCGGCGCGCTCAGAAATCTTAAAGGTTCCAAATCCGGCCAGGCTCACCGTTTCGCCCTTGGCCAAGGCTTCGGCCAGGGTTTCCACCACCGCGTTCAGCGCTTTTTCGGTCAGCGCCTTGCTGGCAAGACCGGATTTTTCAAAAATCTGCGCAACGAGTTCCGCTTTTGTCATGCCTCTTCTCCCTATCAAAGGATATTGGCGGAGTTTGTCCGCCGTTTGTAGAGGTGTCTCAAAATACGCCCTGCTTTGTCAAGCGTTCATTGCCATATGCCTCAAAAAAGGTCTGGAATTTCTTCTTTTTTTCCTGAAAAGGAAGGTGCGGGACAAGCGATTTTCACGCCGTCAGCGCCTCCAGGCGGCAAGGCGTAGCCATGTCAGCTCATGCTTGTTGCAGGAGAGGTGGACAACGCGCGAGCCAGGCAGGGACGCAAAGCGCTCCAGCACGTCAAAATCCGTCTGCCCCTGGCACTTAAGTGTGCAGACGAAATTTTTGCACTCGCCCAGCGCCTCCCAGCGCATGATGACTTCATACAGGCGGCTGGGGTAGCAGATCATGTCTGAAAAGAGCCAGTCCACAGCGCCCGCGTGGCGCGGGTCAAGGCCAAAGCCACTGCCGATGCAGCTTGTCACCCCCGGCATTGCCGCCACCCGCCCGTGCAGCGGCGCCTTATCCAGCGCAAAGACCTTTGCCCCCAGCGAGGCCAGCACCCAGGTCCAGCCGCCGGGGCAGGCGCCAAGGTCCAGGCACAAATCTCCGGGCGCAGGCTTAGCCTCAGGGAAGCGCGTGAAGAGCTCCCAAAGCTTGAGGTAAGCGCGGCTGGGCGGGTTGATTTTATCTTCCTCAAAGCGCACCTCCCCGTCGGGAAAGGGCGAGGAGCAGGCAGGGGAAGCCAGCGCCGCATCAGGCGCCCACAAGGTCCAGGAACCAAGGGGGGATGCGGGGGCGGGTTCGCCAAAACGCAGGGGCCGCTCTGAAACATGGGGGCATTTTTCCGCAATCAACGCGGCCCTGCGGTGAAAGCCCGTGGAGTGCAGATGCCAGTTGCGCTGGAGAGCCGTGAGCCCGCGGGCAAAGCCGCCAATGGATTCTGCACGGATGAAGCGCGGATTCAGCCACACGTTCTGCGCCCACATGGGCAGGGGGACCTCCCCTTCAGGCGCTTCGGCCAGCACCAGGCGCTCCCGAACCTCCAGCACCCGCACGCTGAGCCTGACAAGCTCCTCCAGCAAAATATCCTCAAAGCCCCTGGCAGCAACAAAGGCCGCCAGCCGCAGCCCTTCCCAGGGCGAGATATCGCCGCCGTCCGCCGCCTTGCCGCGCGCTCCGGAAAAGCCCTCGTTCCGGCGTAAAAGGGGCTGTGCCCCCTGGGATGTTTTGCCGCTTCCCGTCCCTGCCCGTTTCATGCCGAGCCCCCCAAAACACTGTACCTTAAAAACACCGGCGGCCTGACCGCCGTGCAAAGCGTTCTGGAACTATCCGTTTCCCCAGAGAAAGACAAGCGCAAAGGCTTGACCTCCCTTTGTGTTTCGGCGTAATGTATCTGCCTGAACACGCGGAGGGGTGGCAGAGCGGCTGAATGCGGCGGTCTTGAAAACCGTTGATGTCGTGAGGCATCCGGGGGTTCAAATCCCTCCCCCTCCGCCAATCTTTATTTTACGCGTATCCAACGAAGTCCGCAAAGCCCTGAGCCAAGCGGGCTTTTTCACTATTCAAGATTCAGCGCAGTCTGCTCAAAAACACCGCGCCGAATATCCAGGGGCGTATCCGGAGGCACAGGCCTGGCTAAGTGCAGCCTGCCGGGACCCACGCGCTTCTGGCTGTGAGGCCCGTGCTGAATGACGTTTCAAACGAGGAAGGCAACGATGAAAAAAGCCCTGGTGCTCAGCAGCGGCGGCGTGGACAGCACCACCTGCCTCGGCATGGCCATCGAAGCCCTGGGCAGGGAAAACGTTTCGGCCGCATCCATCTTTTACGGACAGAAGCACAAAAAAGAGCTTGAGCAGGCCAGGAAAATCGCCGTCTTTTACGGCATACGGCAGCACGAGCTCGACCTGAGCGCCATTTTCCGCTACAGCGACTGCCCGCTGCTTGCCGCTTCAGGCAAAGAAATCGAGCACAAGAGCTATGCCGAGCAAATCCGCGGAAACGGCGGCATGGCCTCAACCTATGTTCCCTTCCGCAACGGGCTGATGCTTTCCGCCGTGGCCAGCCTGGGAATGAGCCTTTGGCCTGAATACGAGATTGAAATCTATATCGGCGCCCACGCGGACGACGCCGCGGGCAATGCCTACGCGGACTGCTCCAAGGCCTTTACGGATGCCATGGACAGCGCCATCCGCATCGGCACCTACGGGAAGGTCCGCCTGGCCGCTCCGCTCGCGGAGATGAACAAGGCCCAGGTTGTTGCCGCGGGCCTCAGGCTGGGCGTGCCCTACGAACTTACCTGGAGCTGCTACGAGGGCGGGGAAAAGCCCTGCGGCACCTGCGCCACCTGCCTGGACAGGGCCACCGCCTTTGCGGCCAACGGAATCAGGGATCCTGCCCTGTAGGGGGCACCGCCCCCTTTATACAATCCGGCACGGCAAACGCGGCCCGAGCCTAGCCCTTCACCAGCGCCGCGCCCATGGCTTCCGCCCTGCGGCAGTCCTCGGGAAAATGCTCTTCCCTGTACTTCGCCTTCTCCTCAGCCGAAAACACGGTGCAGACATACTTTGAGTAATCGCTGAACTGCACCGTGTTGTTCACATACAGGACCTGCGGCCCGCTGCCGAAAATGCGCCCCGCATAGCCTTCCA
>JAGADT010000022.1 GCA_017613475.1 Desulfovibrionaceae bacterium
CCATGGGGACAGTCCTTGGTATTTTGGCATGGCTGGACGGGGCGGGATGGCGGCTCTGCGGGGCCGGACATTGGACCAGCCCCTCAAAGCCGGGTGAAGATGCAGGCGCAGAAAAAGCCGCAGGGCTGCAGGCTCCAGCCAAAAGGGAGCCGCGCCATGCGGGCAGGCGCTCCTGCCTAGGCGAGCTTCTTGATGAGGAAGTGGTATGCCGCGACGATTGCCTCGTCCATTTCGTGTTCCATGCCTTTGATCATGCAGTTGGAAACATTGCAGACAGTGGTTCCGTGGCCAGCGATGCTGCTGGTTCCCGACCGCACGACGCCGCCTTTTACGTTAAGGACGACGGTGCCGGTCCCTGCGATGCTCGAAGTGCCGGCCCTGATGATGCCGTTCTTCACATTCCCAAGCACAGTGCCGCTGCCGGCGATGCTGCTGGTGCCCTTCCGTATGACGCCGTTCTTGATGTTCCCGAGCACTGATCCTGAACCTATTGAGGAATTGCCGTCGCGAATGACGCCGTCCTTGAAATTGGGCATGGCTGCCTCCTTGCAGATGTTAAGGTTCAGCGGCAGGAGCCTGCAGCGTTTTTTCACGCGGAAGAACCCTTTTCCTGAAGCGCTTTCCTGCAGCAGATACGATGATATCTACCTTGCCTGCACAGCGTGTCAATGTTTTTTCCATGCTCAGAATCTGAAACGGGAGCCGTTGTGGAAGGCATGGAACGAGCCCTGCATGCACTATGAAATCGAAGCGTTATATGTGCCTGCAGAGTGGCAGGGGGCTGCCCGGCGGCGCTGTTTTCCGCGAAAGCCGCTTGGAAAATGCCCGCTTAGCTCCAAAAGTCCCTTGGAAAAATTGCGCAAATGCCCAAAAAGTCCCTTGGAAAAGTTGCGCAAACCAGGGAAAAGTCCCTTGAAAAAATTGCTGTATGATTTAATAATCTGTAAAAACAATATGTTATAGAAAAGTCTTTTTCCCGCCGGAAAAGGCGGATCTTGTACGGATGGCGTTATGCTGAAGCGAAAGATTGAAGGAAGGCTGGAAGCCTGGAAGGCATCAGAGGACAGGAACCCCCTTGTCATCAAGGGCTGCCGCCAGTGCGGCAAGACCTACTCCGTCCTGGACTTTGCCAAAAGGAACTACCGCCATGTCATCTATTTGAACTTTTTCCAGAATCCCGGCTATAAGGCCGTCTTTTCAGGCTCGCTTGAAATTGACACTGTGACCATGATGATCTCGTCGCTTCTTGGCCCCGGGGCGGACTTTGTGCAGGGAGAGACCGTCATCATCCTTGATGAAATCCAGGAATGCCCCCAGGCCCGCACAGCGCTCAAGTTTTTTAAGATGGACGGGCGCTACGATGTGATTGCCACAGGCTCCCTTCTTGGCGTTAAGGGGTACGGGCATGAGCCGGCCTCCATCCCCGTGGGCTATGAAAGCGTCATTGATATGTACCCCCTGGATTTCGAGGAATTCCTTTGGGCTTCAGGCATTTCCACAGAGCTTATCAGCCTGCTGCGCCGCTGCCTGGATGAGGAAACCCCGGTTCCTGAGCCTCTCCATGCCCGTTTGCAGGAACTGCTTTTGCAGTACGCGGTCGTGGGGGGGATGCCCGCGGTGGTGCAGGCCTTTGCGGATACCGGAAACATGGGCGGGGTGCTCATGATGCAGCGCGACATTGTCCGTTCCTATGAGGACGACATGGTGAAATACGCGCCGGCGAAAGACAAGCCGCTTATTGCCGCCTGCTTCCAGTCGATCCCGCGCCAGCTTGGCAAGGAAAACAGGAAATTCCAGTACAGCATGGTGAAAAAGGGGGGGACAGCCTCTAAGTTTGAAGGAAGCCTGCAGTGGATAGAGGATGCCGGCATCATCTCCCGCTGCTGCAACCTCTCCATCACGGAACTGCCGCTTGATGGAAACGCGGAAAGGGATAACTTTAAGGTTTATATGAAAGATACGGGGCTTTTCGTCAGCATGCTTGAAGACGGGACCCAGTTTGATATTCTCCAGGGAAACCTTTACTCATACAAGGGCGCCGTGTTTGAGAACCTGGCTGCGGATATCTTTGCCAAAATGGGGCGGAAGCTGTACTTTTTCCGCAAGGACTCAGGGCTGGAAATTGATTTTGTCATGCGCTGGCGCGGCAAATGCGTTTTGGTCGAGGTCAAGGCGTCCACCGGAAACACGAAAAGCACAAAGACCCTGCTGAACCATCCGGAAAAGTACCATGTTTCCGAAGCCATCAAGCTTGGCAGTTACAATGTGGGCCGCGCCGGTGCTATCCTCACCCTGCCCATGTACATGGCCTTTCTGCTTACGGAGTTTTGAGCGGCTCCTGGCGCATGCCTTCAGCCTTTTTGCGTAATGTTTTACAGGATGTGTTATTATGCGTGCATTGATGAAATTTTGCCGGCTCTTCCTGGCGCTTTTGCTAATTTGCTGCGTTCTTCCCGCGCAGGCGGACATTCCCTCGCCGGAGCGTTCGCTCAGGCGCGCGAGGCTGCACGCCTGGCGCAAGGAGTTCCCCCATTTGACCCCAACGCTGGATATCAGCCTGGACCAGCAGGGGAAAAACCTTCTCCTGCGCCTTGCGTTCAAGTGCCCGGCCTCATACAGCGTGCGCCTTGGCTACAGCAATGGGGATGGTGCGCTCGCCGGGGGCAGCATTACGGAGCTGGGCGGCGAGGTCCGGACTGAGCGCGTGCCCTTGTCCTCGCTTCCGGGCAGGGAGGGCAGCTGGCTTTTGCTGGTGGATTACCGCCTGCAGGGCGTGAAAGACAGCGGCTCCGGCCCGGAACTGACGGGCAGGAGCGTTGAGGCCCGCATTGTCAGGCGTTTTTCCATATCTTTGCAGGGCGGGCGGCCGCAGCTCCGGGAAAAAGAGCTGAGCACAGGGGATTTCCACATGTTCGAGAGGGACCGCAGCCTGTAAGCCCGCGCTGCGGGTGCAGAATCAAGCCCAGCCAGGGGTTTGCCAGCTGCCTGGCAAAGCGCAGTGGCAGACGGCGTGTGCCGCCGTGTTGTTTCCAGGGACGCAAAAAAGGCCGTGGAGGGAAAGCCCCCGCGGCCTTTCTGCGTCTTGTGTGGCTGCGTTTTACATGCCCAGGTACGCCTTGCGCACCTGCTGGCTTTCCAGCAGCTTCTGGGCGGTGTCGGCCATGACCACGCGGCCGTTTTCCATCACATAGCCGCGGTCGGCAATGCGCAGGGCCTGCATCTAATTGCTCAGGGAACAATCATCCATTTCAACACCGCCCAGCGCATAGATCGTCACTTTGCCGTAAACGGTTACTTTTTGTCCTTTTCTAAGCTGCGCCGCCCTGCCTTTTTCAGAGTCGTTCAAGGCGCAGTGTATTCCCCTGAAGCTTCCTCTCGCCTTCAGATAGACATGCGCTCCGCCAAGCATCCTGTTTCTATACTGTCAACGATTCCAGTTACCCCGATAAATTTGCCCTTATATTTTTGCTCAGCAGCAACTTCATTGGCTTCATATTCAGCGCTGAGCGCTGAAGCGGATATGACCCTGACCTGTTTTTTGATTGCCGTGGCACTTGGTTTGCACTGGGGATTCATCATCCTGAACAGCTTGCTTGTTCTATGTTCCCAGTCTTCTATTGTCCGTATGCCCTGGCAGGGATCTTTATTTTCTTTGGGAGAAGGTGTTTCTATCGAAACCGGAGCTGAATCAGCCTTATCTTTAGGCGGCTCACTGAATACCACAATAGCGGCTATGACGAGAAGCAATAAAAATATGTACGTGAGGCATCCTTTTTTCTTTTTGCTAGGTTTTATGCCTTTTGTTTGCGGGGTCGTTTCAGGCTGGATTATTTGAGTTTGATCCATTTGTGACATAGGACAGCCGCAGTGGGGGCATTGAGCAGCATTTGTGGAGACTTGCTGGCCACAATCAGGACATTTAATGAGAGGCATGCGAACTCCTTATTTGAAATATTTAAAGTTTATGAAACAGTACCGTTGCCAACAACAGTAGTCAATCATTTACGAAAAATTCTGGATAGCTAAGGCAACTTCGTGTTTTTTAACCATTTATTTTGATAAGCGTTTTTAACATAAATTGACAATTTTATGAAAAATAGTTATTAAATTAAAGCTAACAAAGGAGCTTTTTATGAAAAAAGTCTTTTTGCTTTCGTTTATTTGTCTTTCATTTATATTTTCTTCATCAATATCTAGCTTAGCATTTCAGGGGACGCGAGAAAATTATGCTAGAGTAGACAGCATTGGTGACAAATACGGCTTAGAAAAACTCTATGCAAATTCAAACTATGATAAATTATTAAAGAAATGCCGCGAGCTCATTAAATCTGAAGATGAGTATGTTCGATTTGCCGCTTGGACATATATCGCTGATATTATGTCGGGCAAGAAAAAAATCGAAGAGGCAAGAGAAGCTATAAAGAAAATGTACGAAATCAATGAAGATGGCGTTATAGCCTCTTTTCTTAGTTTAGGATTTCTCTCGAGGATTGGTGAAGATAAAAAGGCACTGGACGACTTTTTGGCAATACAAAAAAGAAATAAGGAAATGCCAGGCAGTCCTTTTTACAATGCTGATGAGAAGGCTGTTGATTTTGCTGGAAAAAATTTTATTGCTGCGGCCAGGACTGTAACACCTTCTAAAATCTGGAATGATTTTAATGAAAATGAAGTCGCGGCAGAGGATCAGTATAAAGGGCATATTTTAGGTGTGAAGGGTAAAATTGGTAAAATAACCACATCTCCATTGGGATACCCTGAGGTTACTTTTAGCATAGATCAGTTTGGGCTTAAAGCCGTTAATTTTCAATTTGATAAGGAAAGCCGTAAAGACATAGCAAAATTAAAAAAGGGAAAGCAGATAACATTAGGTGGGGAATGCCAGGGATTTGTTATGGGCGCTACCGTAATTTTTAAAGACGCATTTATAGTAAAAGATTAACTCTCTGATTAACCTTTTGAAAAGGCACGAAAAAAGGCCGCAGGGGGTTGTCCCCGCGGCCTTTCTGCGCCTTGTGTGGCTGCGTTTTACATGCCCAGGTAGGCTTTGCGCACCTGCTGGCTTTCCAGCAGCTTCTGGGCGGTGTCGGCCATGACCACGCGGCCGTTTTCCATCACGTAGCCGCGGTCGGCAATGCGCAGGGCCTGGTTGGCGTTCTGCTCCACTAGGAAGACCGTCACGCCGTCTTCGTTGACCTTGCGGATGATGCTGAAAATCTGGGAGATGATGATGGGCGCAAGCCCCAGGGAGGGTTCGTCCAAAAGGAGGATGCGCGGGCGGGCCATGAGCGCCCTGGAAATGGCGAGCATCTGCTGCTCCCCGCCGGAAAGCGTGCCCCCCAGCTGGCGGCGGCGCTCCGCAAGGATGGGGAAGAGGCTGAACACATAGTCCAGGTCTGTCTGGATGCCCACGGCGTCCTTGCGCAGGAAGGCGCCCAGGTCCAGGTTCTCCTGCACGGTCATGTCCGGGAAAATGAGGCGGCCTTCCGGCACCTGGATGATGCCGTGCCTTACAACGGCGTCGGAGGTCAGGCGGTGGATGGGCTTGCCCTCAAGCAGGATTTCGCCATGGCGCGGGCGGTTGATGCCGCAGATGGTCATGAGCGTGGTGCTTTTCCCGGCGCCGTTCGCCCCGATCAGCGTCACGATCTCGCCTTTCCCAATGGTCAGGCTCACGTCATGAAGGGCTTGAATGGTGCCGTAGTAGGTATCCACGTTGCGCAATTCAAGCATGGCTTTCTTCTCCGAGATAGGCTTTGATAACCTTTGGGTTGTGGCGGATTTCCATGGGCGTCCCCTCCGCGATGCACGAGCCGTATTCCATCACGTAGATCCTGTCTGACATGGACATGACAATGTTCATGTCGTGCTCGATCAGCAGGACGCAGAGCTTGTGCGCTTCGCGGATGCGCTGCACAAGGGTTTCCAGCTCGCGGGTTTCAAAGGGGTTCATGCCCGCGGCGGGCTCATCCAGGAGCAGGACGGCCGGGGAGGTTGCGAGCGCCCTCGCGATTTCAAGCCTGCGCTGGGCGCCGTAGGGCAGGTTGCGGGCCTTTGCCGCGTAGGAGTTGTGCAGGTTCACGCTCCTGAGCAGCCCGTAGGCCTGGTCTATGGTTTCCTGCTCTTCGCGCAGGGCGGCGGGCGTGTGCAGGAGCGCGCCCATGATCCCCGCGCTTGTGCGGCAGTGGAAACCCACCATCACGTTTTCCAGGACCGTCATTTCCTGGAAAAGGCGGATGTTCTGGAAGGTCCTGGCCAGGCCCAGCGCGGTAATGGCGTGGGGCTTTTTGCCGTTCAGGCTGGTTGTCGTGCCGTTGGCGTGCAGCAGCACCTCGCCTTCAGAAGGCTCATAAATGCCGGTGATGCAGTTGAAGAAGGTCGTCTTGCCGGCGCCGTTGGGGCCGATAAGCGCAACGATCTCATTGGGCGCAATGGAAAGGTCCACTTCGCTCACGGCTTTCAGACCGCCGAAGTAGCGGGAGAGTTTCTTGACTTCAAGAACAGGGTTCATGCCGATGCCCTTTCTGCGGAATCGGCGTTGCCTTCCTCATCTTCGGGGGACGCCTTTTCCCGTATGTTTTCGGAAATATGGTAGTCGCGGTGCGCGCCGGCAATGATGCCCTGCGGGCGGAAGATCATCATCAGGACCATGACGGCGCCGAAGAGCAGCATGCGGTATTCAGAGAAGGCGCGCAGGTATTCCGGCGCCAGGATAAGGAGCATGGCAGCCAGGACAACGCCGGAAATGGAGCCCATGCCGCCCAGGACGACCATGGAAAGGATCATGGCCGAATCCATGAAGGTGAAGCTCGCCGGGTTGAGGTAGGTGGTTTTGGCCGCAAAGATCACGCCGGCAAAGCCCGCCCAGCAGGAGCAGAGCATGAAGGCCGTGAGCTTGATCCTGGTGGTGTTGATGCCCATGGCCTCGCAGGCGATTTCGTCTTCGCGCAGGGCCTGGAGGGCAAGGCCAATGCGCGAGTTCTTCAGGCGGGAGATCACGAGGATGGTGATCAGCACGCCGGCCAGCACCAGGTAATAGGTGTAGTTGGTCACCTGGTCCAGGGTCATCTTCATCCCGAAAAACGAGGGCCGGGGAATATTGGAAATGCCGCGCGGGCCGCCCGTGATGTCGCCCTGGCTGAGCAGGAGCAGGCGGACGATCTCGCCGAAGCCCAGGGTCACAATGGCCAGGTAGTCGCCGCGCAGCCCCAGCACGGGCAGCCCGAGGAGGAAGCCGGCAATGACAGCCGCAAGCCCGCCCAGGGGCAGGCAGGCCCAGAAGGTGAGCCCAAAGTAGTGGTAGAGCAGCCCGTAGGTGTAGGCGCCTACGGCGTAGAACGCCGCGTAGCCCAGCACAAGCTGCCCCGCGAGGCCCACGATGATGTTCAGCCCCAGCGCCAGGATGACGTAGACCATGGCCGAAATCATGATGTTGGTCTGGTAGATGGAGCTGACCAGCGGCATGAGGAGCATGGCGGCGAGGATGGCAATGGGCAGGCCCTTCTTGAACAGCGGGCGGTTCTGCAGCTCGTTGAAGCTGTAGTGGAAGGAATCCGGCAGCTTTTTAATGATGGGCAGGCCCAGCGCCTTGCGCTCAAAGCACCAGTTCCAGAGGAGGGCGAGCACAAAAATGCCTATGCCCATGCTTGCAATGCGGTCCCAGCGCCAGTTGATGTTCCTGGCCGTGGTGTTGACCTGGATGCCCACAATGGGGAAGGTCAGCACCATGAACCACAGCGCAGCGAGGAGAGCCTTGATGATGCGGGTTTTAAACATGACGATTTTCCTGCTGATTCGCTGGAAACGCGGAGTTAAACTTTCTGGACCTTGGCCTTGCCAAGGATGCCGTCCGGACGGAGAACAAGAATCAGCACAAGGATGCCGAAGGAGAGGACATCTTCATAGTCCCCGGAAAAATAGCCTGTTGTAAAGCTTTCGCAGAGCCCCAGGACAAGCCCGCCGACCATGGCCCCGGGCACCGAGCCGATGCCTCCGAGCACCGCCGCCGTAAAGGCCTTCATGCCGGCGAGGAAGCCGATGGCGAAGTTGATCTGCCCCATGTGCGCGGCAATGAGCACGCCGCCGATGGCAGCGAGCGCCGAGCCGATGATGAAGGTCATGGAGATGATCTTGTTGGCGTCAATGCCCAGCAGCAGCGCCATGGTCCGGTTCTGGGCCGTGGCGCGCATGGCCTTGCCTGTTTTGGAGTAGCGGATGAAAAGCGTCAGGGCGATCATGGTTGCCGTGCTGGTGACCAGGATGATGAAATCGCTTTCGCCCATGATGGAGCCGATTTTTTCCAGGAAGGGCAGCTCAGGAAGCAGCTGGGGGAAGGAAACGAAATCGGAGGTCTGCGCGAGGATGACGTAGTTCTGGAGGAAAATGGACATGCCGATGGCGGAAATGAGCGGCGAGAGGCGCGGCGCGCCGCGGAGCGGCTTGTAGGCGATTTTTTCAATCGTGAAGCCGTAGGCGCCGACCCAGACAACGGCGCAGAGCGCCGCGATGATCAGGATGGCCGCGGAGGGCAGCCCGTACACGCCCAAAACGCCCGCGACAACCATGGCGGTGAAGGCGCCCAGCATGTAGATTTCGCCGTGGGCGAAGTTGATCAGTTCAATGATGCCGTAGACCAGGGTGTATCCCAGGGCGATAAGGGCATAAATGCTGCCCCTTGTCAGTCCGCCAAAGAACAGTTCAAAAAAATACAGCAGCTGTTCCATTGTTTTGCTGGTTTTGCGGGCACCGGCCGCACGGGGCTGGCGGGCGCCGGGTCAGGGTTTTCGCAAGGGGGGGAGTCCCCTTCCGCTTAAGTCCAGGGCTGCCGGGGATGCCTGGCCCCTGCGCAGCGGAGGGAAGTATAGAATGAGCCACCAAGGATGGCAAGCGCGCGGGCCGTTTTTGCGGCAGCAAAAAGAGCGCCTTCGCACAGCGCGGAAGAAGGCGCCCTTTTGTTTGCACTGGAAAGAAAACCGGCCGCCTGCATTGTGCCGGGGCCGGTTCCTTATCTTCATGCTAATTGAGCATCATGGTGCTGTCTTTAAGCTCCACGAACTTGCCGTTCTGAACCTGGTACATGGAGAGGCCCACGCCCACAGGCTCGCCCAGGCTGTTGAAGCGGATCTTGCCCACGGGCGTTTCCACAAAGTCATTGTGCAGGGCGTCAATGATCTTCTGGGAGTCCAGGCTGCCGGCCTTTTCAATGGCGTTCACAATGGCCAGCGTGGCGGCGTAGGCGTTGTAGTAGAAGATGCCGGGGTCATTGCCGAACTTCTTCACATGGTTCGCGTGGGCGGCCTTGTGGCTGGGCAGGTCGCTGGTATCCTGGGGCTGGGAAGCGTAAAGCCCTTCAGCATACTTGCCGGCCATCTTGATCAGCTGCTCGTCCTTGAGCCCGTCGGGGCCGACCAGCGGGATGTCCATGTGGTTCTTGCGCATGTTGGTCACGAGCTTGGAGGCGGCGGGATGGTATCCGCCGAAAACCAGCACGTCGGCCTTTTCCTTGCGCACTTTCTTGACGACAGCGGAGAAGTCCGGGGCGTCGGGGTTGATGGCTTCAAAGAGGACCACGGCGGCCTTATTGCCGATTTCCCTGCGCACGGCTTCGGCATAGCCCTTGCCGTAGTCGCCGTTGTCGTGGATGTAGGCGACCTTGGTCTTGCCGAGCTTCTTGGTGATGAATTCGGCGGCGAGGCGGGCCTGGTCATCGTCGTTGGCGATGGTGCGGAAGAAGTAGGGGTTCTTGCCGCCCTTGGTCAGGGCAGGCGTTGTGGCGGAAGGCGATACGGAAATGATCTTGGAGTTCGCGTAGGCGGGGATGGCGGCAATGGTGGCGCCGGAGCAAATGTGGCCCATCACGATCACGGCGCCGTCGGAGATCAGCTTGGTCGCCGCGTTGTTGGCAAGTTCAGGCTTGCACTGGTCGTCCTGGGCGATGATTTCAAGCTGCTTGCCCAGCAGGCCGCCCTTGGCGTTGTATTCGTCAGCGATGATCTGGGCGGCGCGGAGCGGGGGAATGCCGTAGGAGGCAAGGTCCCCGGAATGGGCGCCGGCAACGCCGATCTTAATGGTGTCCGCCGCCAGGGCGGGGGCGGAGGAAAGGGCCAGGACGGCACAGGCCGCAAGCACGTGAAGAAGTTTATGCATGAGAAGCCTCCATAAGGTGAATGGCGTAGGAATTAGTTGAAAGGCAACAATGGCATGGAATGCGGAGCCGTGTCAATCTTCATGCGGCGCCGGAAAATCAGCCTTTCGCGGCGCGGGCTTCCGCTGCAAGGGCTTTTGAAGCACGGGCTTTTGCTGTGCTGCACGCAGCCTCCGGGCCTTGCAAATGAGCTCAGGGCGGTATTCAAAATGCATGATGTCGTAATGGGGCCATTTCCCGCCCCAGATGAAGCCGTGCTTTTCAAAGAGGGCCACGATTTCCCCGGGGTAGCTGTCCTGCTGGGGGTGGCGCTTCATGCCGGACCACTGCCAGTAGGTGGCGATTTTGGGGTTCATGTCGATGGCGATGCCGAAGCTGTGCGGGCTTAGGCGGCTGGTCCCGGCGATGACGCGCCAGTACTGGCAGCCCATGGACTTGCAGTATTTCGCGAGGTCCGGGCGGGCTGCGAGCAGCGGCTTCAGCTCTGCCTGCAGCGCGTTCAGGGCTTTTTGCAGGCGTTTGTGGGCCTGTATGGATTCATTGGCCAGCGGCATGCGGGTGACATTGCGCAGGACGGCGGGCTTATCATGCCCGTAGAGCGCTTTCAGCAGCGGCATGGAGCGGATGCGGCCGGGCTCCTGCTCGGGGGTGAGGTGGGGGCGGTTCGGCTCAAGGGGGTAGGGGCGGCGCATGCTGTCTTCAATATCGGCATTCTCCAGCTCTTCCTTCAGCGTTTTGGCTTTTCCATCGTCATACACGATGGTCTCGCCGGTGGATGTCTCAAGCAGGATGGCGCCGCCGGAGCCGTTTTTTACGTTCAGGATAAAGCCGGGGTAGGCTTCCCTGAGGCAGGCGATATCCAGTTGCGCATCTTCAGGCGAAACGGCCAGGGCCGGAAGCGCGAACAGGAGGAGGGCGGGGAGGAGCAGGAGGCGTTTCATGGCAGGTTCCTTGGCGTCGCTGGGAAGATCAGTTGATGGTGGTCATGCGGGAAATGCGGTTGATAAGCAGGGCGTCGGGCGTGACATCGCAGAGTTCCTTGCCTGGCTGCGTGCTGGTGACTGTGGCGCAGCCGATGATGAAGCGGCCGCTGACCCCGCCAGTCCCCTTGGTGCGCACGCCCCAGAAATCATGGAAAATGGCGGGTTCCCCGTTATGTTCGCCCACATAGAGCGTAATGTGCCCCGGCAGCCAGAGCAGGGTGGCAAAGGGGCGCCCGTCGGAAAGGATGCGGGACATTTTGGCCGGGGCGGAAAGCCCCTTGAGCGAGGTGGTGCTCCAGGCGCGCCCCTGCTGGGAGGAGTTGCGGGCGAGCCAGACCCCGAACGGCGCAAACATGTCGCGGAGCATCAGGGAGCAGTCGCGGTTTTCAAGGTAGCCGCCCCAGCCGTATGGCTGGCCCATGATGACGTTGCCAAGCTGGGCCACGCGTTCCGGCGTGAGCTTAAGCGGCTTGACTGCAGCCTCGGAAGGGGAGAGCGAAACTTCGCGGAGCACGGCCTGCCCCGTTGTGTCGCGCACCGGCACAAGGACGCTGAGCCCGCCGGCGCCTGAGCGGGCAACAGGGAGGATGGTGCCGATGCCTGCCAGCGTGAGGAAATGCCCGGAGGCGTCGCGCAGCGTAACGTTATCGCGCAGGATGGCGGCGTAGCGGCCTGTCTGGTAGCGCGTGCGGATGTCAGGGCCGGCAATGGCCGTATCCTGCGTCGGCACCCAGCCGCAGACCAGGGAGGTTTCCGCATAGACCCAGGCGCCGTCCGCAGAGGTGTGGAGGATGAGGATGGGCGTGCCCGCGGGCAGGGTGGTGAGCTGGAAAATATCAAAGGGGAAGCCCTGGCCGGGCTTGGTGGGGTGGTTGAACCACGGGCTGTGCGTCGGCGCGGAGCGCATGGGCGTGGGCCGGACGGTCAGCGCCTTTTCCGCCCTGGAGGGGTAGCTCCCCCTGGCGGCGTTGAAGAGCATGGCATTCCAGCGCTCGTCTGTCCACGGACGGAGGTTTTCGGCATAGCCGGTGTTTGCGCCGCGCCGGCGCAGGGAAGAAAGGCGGTCAATTTCCTCATAGGCGTCTTTGGTGCTGACGCTTCCCCTGGATTGGTTCCAGGGCGAGAAAAAGAGCTTGTTGTAGCGGGCGTCGCGCTCAGCCTGGCTGCCGGGGGAAAGAAGGGGCGTATTGGGCCTGGCTTTTTTGGCAAAGCCCGTGAGGTTTTGGGGCACGGTGCGGGAATCTTGGGTATGGTCCAGGCGGGAGCATTCTTCAACAGGCGGATGTTTCTTGCCGGCGCAGGCGGGCAGCAGGGCCAGGCAGAGCGCAAGGACCAGCAGGGCAGGGCGGAGGTGGGGCATAGTTGTTGGGTGTTGCATCGCTAAACTCCTTGTCAGGGGGAGTATGTCCCTTTTTGGAAATGAATGCCAACATTTTATCAGGAGGCGGGCCCCGGATTTGTTCTGCGCTGCCGGCGCGGCATTGGCAGGCGCTGCTGCTGCCCGGTGAAAGGCGGATTTTGCCGCGTGAGCCGCCAGTGTTTCCGCGTGCGGACTTTTTTGGCAGGCAGGGGGATGGGCCATGCCGTGGTAAGGCGCGGCTGCCGTCCGGCGGCAGAAAAAAAAGCTTGCTAAAATCACTGGGAAGGCGTATTTGCGTGAATTCCGAATTCATTGCGGAGTGCGGTTCGCCGCGCCGCATCCAGATACCAAGGAGTCTGTCATGAAAGATAAAATTCATCCCAAAGTGTTCAAGGCGAAAATCTGCTGCGCGTGCGGTTTTGAAGTGGAAGCCCTGACCACAAAGGGTGAAAATGTGCACGTCGAAGTGTGCTCGAACTGCCACCCGTTCTTTACCGGCAAGCAGCGCTTCCTTGATACGGCCGGCCGCATTGACCGTTTCCGCAAAAAGTACGCCAAGGTTCAGAAATAACGCTGTGTCCGGCCGCGTCCGGACGCTCCAGCCTTACGCGGCATAAATGCCTCCCCGGGGATTCCCTTGGGGAGGTTTTGGTGCATATTTCATGTGTGAAATGACGGATAGGGAATTCCATGGCTGAGAAAGCGCTGATCGGCGGGCAGGCTGTGATCGAAGGCGTCATGATGCGCAATGGCGCGGTGTACGGGCTTGCCGTCCGCAGGCCTGACGGCGCCATTTACGCGGAGCGCCGCGCGTGGTTCAGCCTGGCGCAGAGCCCTTTCCTGCGCCTCCGTTTCATCCGCGGCTTCCCCCTGCTGATTGAGACCCTGTTTAACGGGATCAGCTCGCTGAACCGCTCCGCCGTGCTGTCATCCCAGGGCGAAGGCGGGGAAGAGCTGAAGAACTGGCAGCTTGCCGCAACGCTTGCCGTATCCATCCTCATTGCCGTGGGCCTTTTTGTGCTGGCGCCGCACCTGATGGCCATGGGGGCGCTGTGGCTTGGCATTGGCGGCGACGTAGAGGGCATAGCCTTCCATCTCTGGGATGGCATTTTCAAGCTTATCATATTCTTAGGGTATCTTGCCGGGATTGGCTGCCTTCCTGATATCCGGCGCGTGTTCTGCTACCATGGGGCGGAGCACAAGGTGATCGCTGCGTTTGAATCCGGCGGTGAAATTTCCGCGGACGCGGCGGCAGCGTTCAGCAGGGAGCACCCCCGCTGCGGGACAACGTTTTTGCTTTTTGTGCTGTCCCTGGCTATCCTGCTGCACGCGGTTTTAGTGCCGCTGGCGCTCAGCATCTGGTCGCCGGGACGTTTTTGGCTGAAGCATCTTTTTACCGTGGCGCTCAAGCTCCTGCTGCTTGCGCCCATCAGTGCGCTCGCGTACGAAGCCATCCGCTTTACCGCCGGATTGAAGGAAGGCCCGCTGGCGCGCTGCCTCAGGGCGCCCGGAATGTGCCTTCAGCGCCTCACCACACGCGAACCCGGCAGGGAAGAGCTTGAGGTGGCCGTCGCCGCGCTGGCGGCCGCCCTTGGTCCGGACGTGCCGGAGCGCCTTGTTTCTGCTGACCCCATTATGGAGAAATGAATCCATGTTTGCCAAACTGGAAAGCCTTGAACGAAAGTACGAAGAGCTGGAGCATTCTCTGGCTGATCCTGATATTTTTAACGACCAGGACCGTTACCGCAAGCTGGCCAAGGCACATGCCGATTTGAAGGATGTGGTGGCCCTGTTTCGCAAGTACAAGGAACTGGAGCGCAGTTTGGCCGATAACCGGGAGCTGGAGCACGACGCCGATCCTGAAATCAGGGCGCTGGCGCAGGAGGAGATCCGCGGGATCGAGGAGCAGCTGCCGGAGATAGAGCATGACCCGAAGGTGGCTCTCCTGCCTACAGATCCCCTGGATGAGAAGAATATCCTGCTGGAAATCCGCGCGGGAACCGGCGGTGAGGAAGCGGCGCTTTTTGCCGCGGACCTGTTCCGCATGTACACCCGCTATGCGGAACGGATGGGCTGGAAGGTGGAGATCATGAGTGAAAGCCCCTCGGACAACGGGGGATATAAGGAAATCATTGCCATGATCTCAGGCAATAAGGTGTACAGCCGCCTGAAATTTGAATCCGGCACGCACAGGGTGCAGCGCGTTCCCGTAACGGAATCGCAGGGCCGCATCCATACCTCCGCCGCGACCGTTGCCATTATGCCCGAAGCCGAGGACGTTGATATCGACTTAAAGCCGGAAGACCTGCGCTTTGATGTTTACCGTTCGTCAGGCCCCGGCGGGCAGAGCGTGAATACCACGGACTCTGCCGTCCGCGTGACGCACATCCCCACAGGTCTGGTGGTCTGCTGCCAGGATGAGAAATCCCAGCACAAGAACAAGGCCAAGGGGCTGAAAATCCTCATGTCGCGCCTGCTGCAGCTCAAGCAGGATGAGCAGAATGCCGCCCAGGCGGACCAGCGCCGCGCGCAGGTGGGCTCCGGCGACCGTTCTGAACGCATCCGCACGTACAATTTCCCCCAGGGGCGCATTACTGACCACCGCATCAACCTGACCCTGTACAACCTGTCCCGCGCGCTGGAAGGGGAAATTGATGAGCTGGTGGACGGCTTGATGACGGCTGCCCAGACCGAGGCGCTGAAAGCCGAAGCAGAGTAAGGGCCTGGCAGCGTTCCATTGCCTTGCCGGCCACAGGAAAGCCCCTGCTGTTTCAAGACAGCGGGGGTTTTTTGGACGGCAGCGCCAGGCAAAACAGTCTGGCCTTTTCGCAACGATCAATCAGGACAGCGTTTATGGAATTTGCCTTGCCTGTGCGGACACCGCTGGAGCAGCCGCGCTTTCTGCCGATGACGCGGGAAGAAATGGAAGCCCTGGGCTGGAATGAGCTGGATGTGCTGCTGGTCAGCGGCGATGCCTATGTGGACCATCCCTCTTTCGGGATTCCGCTGCTCGGGCGCTATCTTGTTGCCCACGGCTACCGGACGGGGATTATCGCCCAGCCGGCATGGAACGGGCAGCAGGCTGTTGCCGCGCTGCGCGTTATGGGCCGCCCCCGCCTCCTTGCAGGCCTGGGCGCGGGCGCGCTGGATTCCATGCTGGCGCACTACACGGCTTTTTTGAAAAGGCGCCATGACGACGCGTACACGCCCGGCGGCAAAACAGGCGCCCGCCCCAATAGGGCCGTCATCGTCTATGCCAACCTTCTCAGGCAGGCGTTTCCCGGGCTGCCGCTGGCAGCCGGCGGCATAGAGGCCTCGCTGCGGCGCGCTGTCCATTATGATTTTTGGTCAGACAGCCTCAGGCGCCCGCTGCTCTTTGACGCGCCGCTGGATGCCATTATCTATGGCATGGGCGAGCACGCGCTCCTGGAGATTGTGCGGCGCCTGGACGCGCTGCTGGAGATTGTGGGGGATGGCGGCTACACGCCTGACGTGGCGGCAGGCTTTGGCGTATGGGAGGGCATCCGCGGCACGGCGCGGCTTGAAAAGAAGGCTGAACGCCGCGAAGGCGCCGTGTACCTGCCTTCCTATGATGAGATTTTGGCGGATCCCGCCGCCTTGCTGAAGGCTTCTGTTGTGATGGAGCGCGAATGCCATAACGCGCGCCATGCGCTGGTTCAGGACTGCGGCGGCCGGGAGGTCGTGATGGAGCCGCCTTCCGCCCTGCTGACAACGGAGGAGATGGACGCGCTCTATGCCCTGCCGTTCACGCGGCAGTCCCACCCTTCGTACAAGGAACCCATCCCGGCGGAAGGCATGATAGCAACAAGCATAACCTCGCACAGGGGCTGCGGAGGCGGCTGCTCCTTCTGCACGCTGGCGCTGCATCAGGGGCGGTGCATTGCGTCCCGTTCCGAAGCCTCCATTCTGGATGAAGCCAGGCGGCTGGCAGGGATGAAGGGCTTTTCCGGATCAATTTCCGATATCGGGGGGCCCAGCGCCAACATGTGGCAGGCCCGCTGCGGCGCCGACCCTTCCTCCTGCCGCCGCACAAGCTGCATGTTCCCCAGAATATGCCCAAATTTTATTGAGGCGCAGTCTCGCTGCGTGGCCATGCTGAGGCGTGCGGGGGCTGTGCCCGGCGTGAAGCATGTCCGGGTTGCGAGTGGCGTGCGTTTTGACCTTGCCCTGCAGAATAAGGAGGCGCTCGATGCCTACGCCGGCGAATTTACCGGCGGGCAGCTCAAGATTGCGCCGGAGCACTGCGTGCCGGAGGTCCTGCGTCGGATGCGCAAGCCCGGGCTGGCAGCCTTTGAAGCGTTTTTAAAGGCCTTTGCCGAGTATTCCAGCGCGCATGGCAAAGAGCAGTATGTGGTGCCGTATTTGATGAGCGCCTTTCCGGGCTGCACGGATGAAGATATGCGCGTGCTTTCCCGCTGGCTGAAGGCGCGCCACTGGTCGCCCAGGCAGGTGCAGTGCTTTATCCCTATTCCCGGAACCGTGGCGACGGCGATGTTTTATGCCGGCACAGATATGGAGGGGCGCTCCATTTACATCGCCCGCAGCGATGCGGAGCGCAGGCGCCAGCACAATATCCTGCTTGGCGAAGCGGCTGCAGAGCGGAGCGCCCCTCCCGGCAAAAAGCCGTTCAGGCACGGCCACGTGAACCGGGAGGGCGGAAACGTTGGAAAAGGCGGGAAAGGGAGCCCGCGGAATGGCTGAACGCCTTTTGGGCGTTGCGGCCTGGATGCGGTTCCCGGGGGCTGGAAGAAAACGGAGAGCTTGGCTTTCAAATGAAAGCCAAGCTCTTTTACTGCGGCAGATGCGGATTCTGTGACTGTGCAGCCTTTCAGGCGGCTATACGCAGCCAACGGGCTTGGGCAGGCCGGCCATCTTGCAGGCGCCTTTCCCCGGGCCTGAAGGGAAAAGCTCGTATATTTCCTTGAGCTTGAAGCCAGTGTTTTTGGACAGGACGCGCACCATGGGGGCGATGGTGTTCTTGCGGTAGTATTCCTGCAGGAAATCAAGGATTTTTTGATGGTCAGGGGTGAGTTCGGGGATGCCTTCAACTTCCTGGACATATTCCATCCATTCCGGGCACCAGTCGTCAAAATCCAGCAGAAAGCCGTCTTCATCAACAACGAATGTTTTGCCTTTATACGTAATTTCAGCCATGAAATCCTCCTGGTGGATGCCTTTCCTCAGAGGCGGTTATCTGACTTTAAGTCCGTTTTTACATGGGAGGCGTAGTCGTCCGCCTGCTTTGTATTGGAACACCTATTATTTGCCATATCAAGGGGCAAATGGCAAGGGATAGAAAAAAATCGAGCCAGGCGCTCAGGCGCTGCATGCCTGCCGCACGGCGAGGCAGAATGCGTCCATATCCTGTCCGTGTTCGTAGCCAAAAAGGTGCCCGATGCCGTGGGCCAGCAGGCGCACAAGATGTTCCGCGGCATGCTGGCGGAAAAGAAGGGCTTCGCGGCGGACAGCGTCTGTGGAAAGGATGAGGAAGGCCGCGCCGCACTCCCCGCTGCCACGCAGGGAGCTTCCTTGTCCATGGCTCTCTGCGGGGAAAGACAGGATGTTTGTTGGGCCAAGGCAATCCATGGCCTGCCTGTTCCAGGAGGCCATTTCCCCGTCGCGCGTGAGCAGGAGTTCAACGCGGCGCACAGCGTTTTGCGGGCGGAGGCTGTTGCCCTTATTCAGCATATCCTGAAGGACCCGGCGGAGTTCAGGAAGGGCTATGGGCAGCTTCCAGGCGTGCTCCCTGCCTATGATTTGTATCCCTTCAGGGCTGTCAGGGCATTGAAGCAGCGGCATTGGGGGTTCCTTTGGCGTTTTTGCTGCCGGGTTCCATGGACTGGACGGGCGTTTTGGCGGGGGCGTCAGCGAGGGTTCCATTCTGCTTCGCTTCAGCTTTTTGTTCGCCGTCAGCATTCTTTTTTTCTTCAGGATAGGCGATGCGCTGGTGGAACAGCCCTGTCAGGATGCGTGCGAAGCTTTCTGAAAGGATATGCAGGTCCTTGAATGTCAGGTCCGATTCATCGAGCTGCCCGTCAGCGAAAATATTCTTCACAATGCTGTCGATATGCGTGGTGATCCTGGCGGGGGTTGGATCTGTCAGCGTGCGGCTGGACGCTTCAACCACGTCTGCCAGCATGACAATGGCGGCTTCGCGTGTGCGGGGCCGCGGCCCGGGGTAGGAAAAATCTTCGGCTTTGGGGTTTTCGCCCTGCTCCTGCGCCTTCCGGTAGAAGAAGCGCATGACGCTGGTGCCGTGGTGCTGGCGGATGATATCTTCGATTTCTTCGCCCAAATGGTATTTCTGCGCCATTTCTGTGCCCCGCTTGACGTGGGAGCAGAGGATGAGGGCGCTCATGGCCGGAGCGAGCTTGTCGTGCCGGTTCGGGCCTCCGTACTGGTTTTCGATGAAATATTCCGGGCGTGCCAGCTTCCCAACATCGTGGTAGAGCGCGGCGACCTTGCAGAGCAGGCTGTTGGCGCCGATGGCCTTGGCGCCGGATTCAACCATGTTGGAAACGATGAGGGAGTGGTGGTATGTGCCTGGAATGGTCACCATGAGCTCGCGCAGCAGCGGCTGCTCCATGTTCATGAGCTCCATAAGGCGGAAGCGCGTGGTGTACTGGAAGATCATTTCCAGAATGGGGCTGACGGCAAAGAGCATGAATACGGAAAGGAGCCCGTTGAAAAGCGAGAAGACGAGGATGGTGATCAGCGCCTGCCCGTTGCTGTATCCTTCCAGCAGCCCCGCCCCTATGGCCAGCACGGCGGTGGAAAAGCACAGCGGGATAAGGCTTAGGACAACATCCTGCCTGGTCTGCGCGCGCAGGATGAGCCAGGTATTAAGCATGGAGAGGAGGAAAAAGAAGAGGAAGGCGGAGAGCCCGGCCTTGAACATGGCGGCAGAGAACAGGGCCGTCAGCAGGCAGACCACGCTGTAGCGCCGCGCCGCGAACATGAGGGCGGCAAGCCCGGCGGTTCCCGCGGCAGGAAAGGCGTAAATGCTCTGGGCAAAGAAGGCGGGCGTCATAACCCGTGCAAAGAGCATGTTGGCTGCCAGGGCCAGCAGCCCCGTAAACAATACGAGGACCGTGATCAGCCAGAAGTCTTTCTGCTTGAGCTTTGTGCCGAAGCGTCCGCTGGGCGCGATAAACAGCCCAAGGGTGATGAACAGGGAAATAAGGAACAATCCGCCTGCCGCAGTGAAGTTAATGGGCTGCTCCGTGCCTCCCAGAAGGCTTTGAAGCTTAAGCTGTGTTTCAGGTGTGATGCTTTCACCCTTGGAAACAACGATTTCACCCTTGCGGATGGTGTAAAAGACGGGCTTGACGGTTTTTGCCACGTGGGCGCCGAGCTCCAGCGTGGCCTCCCTGTTCATGATCAGCGTAGGCTTGACCAGGGAAGAGAAGAGCCTGTCAATGGCGCGCCTGGACTGCGTATCCAGATGCGGATTGTCACGCATGAGCTGGCTGAACTGGACGAGCAGGAGCGAAAGGTCGGGGATGTCGGTTGTATCGTGCCGCAGGGTTTCCTGCTGGGTTTCCTGGTTGCGGACGAGGATGCCGCCCTTGGAGGTGATAAGCTGGCGTGAATCGGCAACCGCTCCGGAAACGAGCATGCGTTCAAACCACGGCAGCCCTGTATCCAGCATGAATTTCTGCACGATGGGGTCGGCCCAGCGGCCAAGGGTTTCCTGCGTTATGGGCGTGCCGAGCTTGGCGCTGAGCTTTTGGGTCAATTCCGTCTTGGCATGCGCTGCTTTTTCATCAGCCCCATGGGCGCCGGCTTTGCCGGCCGCCGTGCCAGGCTCATTGGAAGCCCGTTCGGTATTGACGAGCTTGAGGATTGCAAGAAGGCTGTCCCTGAGTTCCTTGGCGTTGGCGGGGCGCAGGTCGAAGACCGTTGGCTGCATGTCCGCGACCTTTTCCCGCTGCAGGCGGGTAGCCTTGCTATCTTCGACGGTGAGGTCCCTGTGGGCCATGATGTCGGTATCTGCGACTTCTCCGGCGATATAGACACGGCGTTCGCTTCTGGGCTGGAGGCTCCCCAGGACAGAGAGTATCAGCAGCGCTGCCGCAAGGGCCATGTAGCCGCGTCCTGGCTGGTGAAACTCAATGGCTTTTTTGAGAACGCGGAATAAGTCGAAAATGGTCAGGTTGTCTGTTTTCATGCGCACGTCTTCGCGCGTGAGGCGTGCGCGTAATTTTGCGCACCCCATGCATTGGTTAAGGTGACGGCGGGCAATCCCGCATCAGTTTTCCTGCGTATGCCTGCTGCCTGCGTCGTGCTTGTCATACGCCTGTACGATGCGCCCGACGAGGGGATGGCGGACAACATCCGCCGCTGTAAATGCGTGAAATCCTATGCCCTTGACATCTGAAAGCACACTGAGGGCGTGCAGCAGCCCTGAGCGTTCAGGACCGCTTGCCTCATGCGAGGCGGGGAGGTCAATCTGGGTCACGTCGCCGGTTACAACGGCCCTGGAGCCAAAGCCTAAGCGCGTCAGGAACATTTTCATCTGTTCGCGCGTGGTATTCTGCGCTTCATCGAGAATGATGAAGGCATCATTCAGGGTTCGCCCGCGCATGAAGGCGAGGGGCGCGATTTCAATGGATCCTGATTCCTGGAGCATGGCCAGCTTCTGGGGCCCAAGCATGTCCTGGAGGGCGTCGTAGAGTGGCCGCAGGTACGGGTTGACCTTTTCAGCCAGGTCCCCTGGCAGGAATCCCAGGCGCTCTCCGGCTTCCACGGCAGGCCTGGTCAGGATGATGCGCCGTACACGGTGTGAGAGCAGCATGGAAAGCGCGGCGCCGACGGCAAGATAGGTTTTTCCTGTTCCTGCCGGGCCTGTGGCAAACACCAGCTCCATGCTGCGCAGTTTGTCCAGGTAAAGGCGCTGGGCTGCGTTGCGCGCGGTCAGCGTTTTGCGCGGAAGGGCGAGCGAGGATGCCTGGCGGAACACCTGCCGCAGGTCCGCTGAGGCGTCGCCTGAGAGGATCGCGAGGCCTTCCTCCATATCAGAGAGGGAAACGGACTGGCCGGAGCGGATGATGCCGTAAAATTGCGTGAAGAGGTTCAGCAGAAGCTCACGCAGGGCGCTGTCGTTTGAGGCGACGCTCAACGTGGCGCCGCACGAGGCGAGTTCTGCCCCTGTGCGCGCCGCAAGCTGGTTCAAATGCGCGTTCTGCGGGCCAAAAAGCAGATTCGCCAGCGAAGGATCGCTGAACGTAAGGGTTTCAAAGGGAACGGGCGCTTTCTTGAACATGCTGCCGCATCCAGCGGTTATGAAACATTGCCATGAAAGCGCTGAGGTTTGGGTCCATCCGGCGTTCCTGATGAACCCTGTGCCGTCAGCGTTTTGTTTTTGGCGGGAAATGGATCAGGCTTGTTGCGCTTTTTGTTCGTTCAGCCAGGCCATGGCCTCGCGCACGTTCAGCGTCCCTTCGTAAATGGCCCGTTCGCTGATGGCGCCTTCAAGGTTGGCGTTCAGCGAAAGGGGGTACAGGGCCTTGAGGTCCTCCAGGGTAGCCACGCCGCCTGCCGCAATGACCGGAACAGCGCTGGCACGGGCGAGCCGTTCCAGGGCCTGGAGGTTGACGCCGCTTTGCATGCCGTCGCGGGTGATGTCTGTATAAATCAGGAAGGCCGCGCCGTCGCCATGCAGCCTTGGGAGGACATCGTCTATGGTGAGCCCGCTTTCTCCCACCCAGCCGCGGGTTTTCAGCCTGCCGTTTTCAGCATCCAGCGAAACGCCGATGCGTCCGGGAAAGTCCTGGCAGAGCTTGGCAAAACGTTTTGGCTCTTCCAGGGCCATGGTGCCGATGATGAGCCTGGTTACGCCTGCGTCAAGCCACGCCCTGGCAGATTCTTCGCTGCGGATGCCCCCGCCAAGCTGGACGGGGATGGAGAGGGTCTTGCAGATATCCCTGACAATGGCGATGTTCGGCGATTTTTCAGGGCCGTTGAAGGCGCCGTCCAGGTCAACGAGGTGCAGGAATACAGCGCCTTCCTCCTGCCAATGCAGGGCCATGCTCTGGGGATTGGAAGAAAAAACGGTGACGTCATCGGCTTTGCCGCGGCGCAGGCGTACGGCTTTGCCGTCCTTAAGGTCAACAGCGGGGAAGAGAATCACAGGCCGAACTCCTTGATCATGCGGTCGATGCCTTCCTCTGCGAGCTGCTGGGCGGTGATCCATTAGCCGCCGCGCTTGAAGAAGGTCTTGGCTTTGAGAAGATTGTTGGCGAGGCTTTCCTGCTTGTCGCGGAATACGGAGCGGGCGAGAAGGGTCTCGTCCTTAACGTCAATCAGGTAGAACTGGATGTCGACTTCAGCGCTGCTGACAACGCCTGCCGTGCCTCCTTCCCGTTCATGCCAGGTGAGGATCTGCGGGACGATGATCAGGTCTACGCCAGCCTTGGCGCCAATATTGACCCAGTGGTGCAGGGCGCTGTTGTTGCCGGGCGAACGCTGGGCAGAAGGATTAACCCCCTTGGGGGCGGGAATGGGAACGATGGTTCTGGCAGGATCAGCCTGGGAGCGGGTTTGGTCAAGCACGGCGCTGTCAAAATGCAGGAGCGCGTCGGGAGAGGCCAGGTCGCGTTTTTCAGGGATGTAGCCGGCCAGCAGGTCAGTGGTGCCTGTTGGCTGGACAGCGCTGGCGATGCCTACGCGGACGCTGGAGAGCGGCGCTATGGGTGGGGGAGGGGTTTGTGCCGCGCATCCTGAAAGAGCGGCAAACAGCAGGGTTATCAGGAGGTGCCTAAGGCAGCGGGGCAGAGTAACGTGCAGCATCAGTCCAGACTTCCTTTGGTGCTTCGCACCGCGTTACCGTTGAGCCGCACAGCAGCGGCAAGCGCCAGGCCGAAGCCTTTGGCGGCTGATTCCAGGAGGTGGTGCCCATTCCGGCCGTACAGGAAGCTGACATGCAGGTTCATGCGCGCCGCAGAGGCAATGGCCTTATATGTTTCGCGCCAGAGGTCTTTTTCCTCTCCGGCTAGGACAGGCGGGAGGAGTTCGTCGCCCCGCCATTCGAGCCATGGGCGGCCGGAAATATCAATGGTGACTTCGCTTAAGGCTTCATCCATGGGGACGCGGCCAAAGCCTGTCCTGGCAATGCCTTCGCGCCTGCCGAGGGCTTCGGCGAGGGCTGCGCCCAGGCAGAGCCCCACGTCTTCCGCTGTGTGGTGCGCGTCGATGTGGAGATCGCCGCGGCATTTCAGCGTGAGGGAAAAGCCCGCCCAGAATGCCGTGAGCGTCAGCATATGGTCAAGCAGGCCAAAGCCTGTTTGAACGTTGATGGCAGGCGTTTCCGGATCAAGAACGAGTTCAAGCTCGATGGATGTTTCCGCTGTTTTGCGGCGTATGGTTGCGGCTCGTGGCATGGTCATGTCCTGTTGCGTATTGCAGGCGGCAGCCTGATGGTGAAACGGCGTTAAGGCTCTTCCTTAGGCTGGTCATTTGCGTCATCGCAAAGTCCGTGCGGCTTTGCAGATTCTGCTTCAGCGTCCGCGCCGTTGTCCATGGGAGGTTCTTCCCCGTTATGGGCGCTGTTTTCTTCGCCTGTATTGGCTGTTTTTTCAGCCTGGCCGTGGCCGTTGTTTGTGCTGGTTTCCGTGCCAGCGCTGTTCCCTTCGTTTCTTTCCTGATCTGCTTCTGTTGTTTCAGGGGAAGGAATCGTCTCGGAATCGCTGGCTGAAACTGGCTTTTGAGGGCGTTTCTGCGCTATGGCGGCGACAAAGATGCTCAGTTCATAGAGGATGAGCATGGGGCCGGCCATAAGCAGCTGGGAAACAACGTCCGGCGGCGTGAGGATGGCAGCCACCACGAAGACGCCCAGAACGGCGTATTTCCGCATCCTGCGCATCCATGCCGCTGTGATGATGCCGAGGCGGGAAAGGAAAAAGGAGAAGAGCGGCATTTCAAAGATCAGACCGAAGGCGAGGAGCAGCTTCAGGGAAAAGCCAAGGTATTCGTTCAGGGACGGCATGGCAATGATGGCGTCCCTGGAATAGCTCATGAAAAAGCTGAAGGCAAAGGGAAATACGCTGAAATAGCAGAAGGAGGCGCCCAGGATGAAGAAGACGGCGGAGAGAAATGCCAGGGGCAGGGCAGCCCGACGCTCATTTTTGTAAAGCCCGGGAGCAATGAAGGCCCAGAGCTGGTAGAAAATGTACGGCGAGGCAATGAAAATGCCGGCTACAAAAGCCACTTTCAGGTAGACAAAAAAACCTTCCGGAACGCTGGTGTAAATGAGGCGCGTTCCTTCAGGCATGACCCTTTTGAGCGGCAGGGCGAGGTAATTGAACAGCTCTTCCGCGAAGCTGTAGCACAGCAGAAAGCCCGCGGCAGCGCCCAGGAGCATCTTCACGATGCGTTTCCGCAGCTCATTCAGGTGTTCTGTAAGGCTCATGGATGCGGTGTCGTCGAGGTCGTCCTCGTCTTCATCCATCGTCTGCAGTGCCCCCTGCCCGGCGGGCAGGCGGTTTTCCAGCGTGATAATCGGCGTCAGGGGCTCTTTGCCAGGCATGCCGTCCAATGACGCTTCGGATTCTTCAGCCTGTGAGGCGCCGGCCGCTTCACCAGGTCCTGCTTCATTGGGAAAGGCCGGAGCAGCGGCATCCATGCGCCTGCTGCCTGGGCGGCCGTCCGTGCGGTCCCTTGCGATGCGTCTGGCTTTGGGGCGGCGGATCATGCGCTGTGTCCTTTCCCGGAGTGGTCTTTTTCTTCCGCACCGGCGGCAGGTGTCTGCGCTGAGTTCCGCTGGCTGAGATTTTTTTCTTCTTCGGCGGCTTCGTCATTGAGCGTGCGCTGAAATTCCGTGGAAACGCGCCGGAATTCGCCCAGGGCCTTGCCAAGGGATTTGGCGATTTTAGGCAGGCTCTGAGGCCCCAATACCAGCAGCGCGACAATAAAGATGACCAGGAGCTCTGTTCCGCCTATGCCAAACATGTCAGACCTCGTTCAGGAGATGAAGAAGCAAAGCTGATGATTGTTTTCTCAATGTTAAACGGATTCATTTTTTCGTCTCATTCAACGCGGTGTTTTTTATAGCAGAATCCTATAGTTATTTTTGCTGTCCACAAAAAATTACTAAAAAAGTCCAAAAGCCCGGCGAACTATGCTGCTGAAATGGTATAGGTTTTGTTATTGTAAAAGAAAAATTTGCGGCTTGCGTGTTCATACCACACTTTTCCTGCAGACGCTATCCCTTTATTCCCGGGCATTTTCAGCCCGGATAGCAGCATGAAACAGGACAGACGCCGTGCGGGTCGGCGGTTTTTTAGGATGCTTTCCTGCCATAGCTTGCTTGGCCTGCTGAAAGGTGTTTAAGGCGTGAGAGGTTATTGGGGAAAAGTCCGCGCCATTTGGGCTCTGGAATACCCGTCTGCGCCGTGTTTGCAGGCGCCCAAAACGCCTGGCAACGCCCTGAACCCGTCTTTAGAAGCGTATCCTGCACGTTTCAATGCCAAAAGTGTCCTTCAGGATGGCGCGGAGGTCATTTTCATTTTCGGCTGCGAGTACGTGCTTTTCCCCATTTTCATGGATTGTCAGCTCACGGTTGAACAGGCTGCGCCTGCCGTCTTCCGTGCGGATGCTTACCAGGCGGTTCTGCATGAAGAATCCGGCTGGGTCTGAGCAGCTTTTTTCTGCGATCGCGATAAAATCCATCCTGTACTGCGGCATGGGGTAAAACCGGAAAATCTTTTCCTCATCTCCTGCTGCATCAATGCGTGTCAGCTCATGCCACCATTCATCAAGCCTGTTGTCTTTCCATGCTTCACCGTGGAATTTTGTGATTTCCCTGTCCTGAACCAGGACAGCTCCGGGAGGCTGCGGACCGCCGTAGCCCACATCGCAGTAATAATTCTTGCCCTCCAGGCGGACAATCATGCCGCAGTGCGAGACAGGCCACAGGCAGTCCCTGCCCCTTACGATGCGCACCA